>DASRXU010000082.1:0-31869 GCA_035687365.1 Planctomycetaceae bacterium
CGCTGCACTTCGCCACCGTCACGAGTCTGTTGGTGGAACTGAATCGATCGATCAAACACCGCTCGCTCTTCTCAGTGGTGACGAAATCGCTTAGTGCAACAGAGCGTGAAGTGCTGCTCGAAGAACACTATTGGCCGCATCTGCGAAAGATCGAAGCCGAGATGGCCGGCGCGATCGCCGACGGGCGGCGCGTGCTTCATCTCTCGATGCACACATTCACGCCTCAGCTCGATGGCCAAGTGCGCAAAGCCGACATCGGCCTACTCTACGACCCGCGCCGTCCGTGGGAAGTCGAGATTTGTGCCGAGCTGCGACAATCCCTGCGCCAACGGCGTCCCGATCTAGTCGTCCGCAGGAACTATCCCTACCAAGGGAAAGCGGACGGGTTGACCACGACTCTGCGAAGAAAATGGACCGCCGATGCCTATGTCGGGATTGAAATCGAAGTCAATCACAAATGGGCCCTGGGCGATCGACACAAGTGGCGGCTCATCGTAGGCGACGTGACTAGAGCTATCCACCGATTCTTTGCCCCTTCCACTTCTCGAGAGCACGCAGGCGAATGTTTGCGGAGCGACACCCATCGATTGAAAGAATCGCTCTGAGCAGTTTGATTGTGTCCTCCGCCAAGTGCTCATATACTGAAGGCCTCTTCACGGAAGCTTCGCAATTTTATGAAGGGTTCGTCTTGCGATTTGCGAAAGCGTCTGTCGTGACCATCGGCTAACTAGACTCGGAGGGGACATGGGCGGTCGCCTGTCTGACAAGCGGCAGACTGAAGCGCATGCGGAGATGCACAAAATGGCCCAACACCTTCGACGGCAGTTCTACTCTGCGGTTTCACAGCCACCGGTCGAAAAACGACCTGTTGATTTCTTTGCTTGGCTGTCGTCTGTGTGGAGGACCGTGACGAATGCTAAGAGCACGTGGTTGTGGCTCAAGAACAAGCATACTAATCACTGGGAGATCATGGGCGCGGCAGACCCACTCGAGGTCGTCGACCTTCCCCACCTTCCGTTGCAGATACCTGGGGAGATGGCTCCAAATGCTCGAAGCATCGCGGAGCTGGCGTCTTTAATTCCCATGCCGGTATATGTCGATGAGATTTCACAATTCAAGCAGGTCCACGACGGAATCCAGTATAAGGTTGCGTGCGCCGATTGGTTTCGAGACAACCACATCACAGCTTTCGATGCGATCCCATTTGCAACGCGTCTCTCGCGCGATCAGCACCAAAGCAATCATTCATCATCGGGGTCGAAAGCCGTGCACCTAGTAGGAGTGGTATGCAACCACTACGGCGAGTCGAGCGACCGACAAGAGCACGAGCCGGAATCACTACGGATCATGGGAGATCTAACCGCCCAGGCAATAGCTTATTTTTATGAAGTGCTTTTCCGCCGGATCTTGATGAAGCTGAATGATCTTGCTGACAGATACCTCACAACTGTCACCAAACGACCCGACAAAGATAGAGCTCAGTATTTGCAACAAGTGATTTCCATTATTCAAAGCGAACTTGGAGTGGACGCAGTCTCCGTTTTTTACCGCGATGCAGATCGACCACGAATCAGCTGCCTGCAAACGACGGGGCTCTGCACGCGAACTCCCGACTGCAAGCGGATCAGCGACCCATCGCTCCCGGATGTGGTTTACGAAATCGGTGAAGGCCGAACTGGGACATGTTTTTCCTCCGGAGAGCCAATCTTTCTCCCGCGGTCTGACAAGCCAAGCGACGAAGCCAAGTATCTCGAATTGGCAAAAGATGGGGTCACTCCATTGCCGGGACCCACCTTTCTCGCGCCAATTCCTCCCTCCTCTGCGCGCGCCGCTCAGCAGAGTAAGGGATCTCCGCGTGCCGACGGGGTCATCCGCTGCGCCGGCCACCCTTCCCCGCTCGACAGCCACCGTCAGCGTCATTTTGATCCGATGGAAACGCAAACGCTGCAATTCATTTGTCGACAGATTAGCCCAATTCTTCACACATTTGCCGTTCGCGAGCAACGCGAACACCAAATCAGTCTGATCAAGCACGATCTCGATGCACCGCTCCGGATGATCGCTGACACTGTTGCAGAGATCAAGCGGCGTAACCAGTCCGCTCAGCCCGCACCGGAATATAGATTTCTCGATCTCGACATGGCACTCGCAGCCGCTTGGAACCTGGGACGTCAACTTGAGGCTGATCCCCGCGAGGAGGTTATCTCTCCGCAACGCACCCTGTTGGAAGGAGACATCATCGCACACAATGCTGCTATGTTGCGTCACTATGCAACCACACTTAGTGACATGTCAATCTATTTCGACTCCTTCAAGGAAATACCTCCTCTCTATGTTGACCGAGATGCAATTACTCGGGTCTTTTACAATTTAATTGTCAACGCGATCAAGTATGGCAATAGCGGAACGCAGATTCGCGTATCTCCGAGAACGACCGCAAAAGGCTTTGCGGTGGACGTCGCAAATTATGGAATCGGTGTATCGGCAGAGGATGTGCCTCACATTTTTGAGACCTATTATCGATCGGCTGCCGCGCGATCGAAGCGCCAAGGTGCGGGACTCGGACTCTCGATTGCCCGCGTGCTCATGGAAAAGCACGGTGGACGCCTCGAATTGACAAGCGCGAATGACCCGACAGTGTTCACGATGTTCTTTCCTTCTGAGTCGAAATGGGATCGGCGTTCCTAGGCTGAACAGCAGTCCAAGAGGGTGTGTCCGATGGCTCGCGAAAAAATCTTGTTTCTCGACGATGAACGGATATGGTGCGGCCCATATCTGGAGCGATTGAATGATCTTTTCGAAGTTGCTGTGTTTCATGAAGTAAAGCTGGCATTGGATTACTTTGAACATTTCCAGGATGTCGAGGGGCTCATCGTGGACGTCATGATGCCGACGCCGCCGGGCGTTTCGTTATCCGAGACGAATAAAGATCTCGCCACCGGCATTTGGTTCGCCGAGAAAATGCGCGACTATGTGCTGGCACATCTCTGCCCAATCATCTTTCTCACAAATCGAGGCGAAGAAAACTTTGGCGATCGTTTAGCACAGATGGCTCTACCGACGAACCTGTACGAGGTTCGAAATAAACGAGACACATCTTCGACCGCGTTGCCGGTGATCGTCAAACAGATGATCAACGCCGCCAGGCGCCGCTGAACAAACCGCGCCTGCGTTTCATTGTGCCGACCTCCGCACGAGCGACGTCGCGATTATAAGTCAGTTTTAGGCGGGCGACCGACCTCGACGCTACCCCTGGGCTGACAACTTGCACACTACGGGGCACTGCCGACTGCGCCATGAAGTTGAAGTCGCGGCCCGAAGATTTTCGCGTGGAAGAACTCGCCGCGCCGCGCGACGAGGGCGGGCCGTTCGCCTTGTATCGCCTCACGAAACAATCGCTGGGCACGCCCGAAGCGATCGACGCAATCTGCCGCGCCTGGCGCCTGCGCCGCGAATCGGTCGGCTTCGGCGGTCTCAAGGATCGTCATGCCGTCACCCAACAGTTTGTCTCCATCGAGCGTGGACCCCGTCGCGCGCTGACTCAAAAGAGTTTCTCGCTCGACTATCTGGCGCAAACGTCGCGCGAGTTCACGTCGAAGGACATTCTGGCCAACCGCTTCGAGATCGTGCTGCGTGACTTGGCCCCGATCGAAGCGGAACGTATCGAGAGTGAACTGCCCGGCGTGACGGACGACGGAGTGCCGAATTATTTCGACGACCAACGATTTGGCTCGGTCGGCGAGTCGGGTGATTTCATCGCCAGGCCCTGGTGCTTGGGTGATTACGAGCGGGCTTTGTGGCTGGCGATTGCCGAATCGAATGAGCACGACCGGGGCGACGTGGGCACCGAAAAGCGAGTTTTCCGCGACCAATGGGGCAACTGGCCGAACTGTCTGCGGGCGGCAGTCCGCCCAGTCAGCCGTGCGATCTTTGAACGGCTCTGTCGTCAGCCAACCGACTTCCGCGGAGCCTTTGTCCGCATTCCCCAGCCCGATCGGCGGATGTATCTCGGCGCCTTTCAAAGTGCGCTGTGGAACCGGATCCTCGCGGAGACGATCCGAAGCGCGCTCTCCGCGGCCGAGCTCTTCGCGGTCGAGATCGGCCGCGAGCCATCACCGTTCTTTCGGGCCGTGCAACCAGCCGCCGCCGTTAACGTTCTTTCCGACCCGCTCCCGCTGCCGTCGGCCCGTGAACGTCACGAGTTGGGGCCTCGGACCGAACTTTACGAGCGGGTTGCGGCCGAGTTCGGCCTCGAGTGCCGGACGCTTCGCGTAAAATTCCCCCGAGACAGCTTTTTTTCACGCGGCAGCCGAGCGGCCGTCTTTCGCCCCCAAAACTTGGCAAAAACAATCGCGCCGGACGAACTCTCCGGCCGCGAACACGGCGGGCACCAGAAGTTGACGCTCCAGTTCGATCTCGCACCCGGTTCCTACGCAACTGTCCTGATCAAGCGGGTGACCGAACTGCCTCGACTTCCGTCCGGGGCTGCGAATTTGTAACATGACTCCCCCGCCGGATCGGTTTCGGCCGGTCCAAGAGAACGAACTTAATCAGCCTCGATTGCCGTAGAGAAGTCCGCGCCATGAAACTCACGAAGAAGCAGAAGCGAAAATATCGTCGGCGCGCCAAACTCCGGCAGACCTTGCGTGCGGCTCGCAAGAAGAACTGAGTTCGTCAGTTCCGTGAGTCTCCGCTAATTTTGCTCACCCAGTTGCCGCAGCAGCTCCAGCGAATAAATGCCCGAGCTGTGCCCATCGCTAAACGAAATCGCGTAGGCATAATTCCCAGTCGGCCGCATGGAAACCGGTGCGAGGGGCCGAGCCTCGGCCGGTGAGAGAACCGCCAGCAAAGGCTGAGGCTTCGGCGGTTTGCTGCGATCCACCCGGCAGCTCGCGCACGGGCAAGCGTCGCGCAGTTTCCGCCAACTGATTCGCTGGGTGACGCCGTCGCTCCATTCGATTTCGAGCGAGTCGCCGACGTTCTTCAAAGCGTGCGGTGAAGGTGTCACATTTCAACCGGTAGAAGTCACAAGCGGGAACGATGTTCTTCCGCCCGATCATTATATGCGACAATAGGTTGTATCCGAAATTAGGCTCTCCGAATTCCCGATGTCGAGAATTTTGACACATTTGATTGTCAAATAGACGCGGTCTCCCTAAAATTGCTTGGCAAGAGAGATTACGACTCGCGGATGCTTTCGATGCGACTCTCCATTCAGCCCGGCGATCGACAGTTCCTGGAACGCCTCCACGAAATGGGGGGCGGGACCGTGCAGGATATCTGTCGGCAGCAGGGTGTTACCGCCACCGCCGTTCGGCACCGCTTGGTGCGGTTGCAGGAAGCGGCATTTGTGTCGCGAGAACTGGCTCCCTCGCGACGCGGTCGTCCCCACCATGTTTATCGCGTGACGCGTGACGCGATTCGCGAAATGGGAAACAACTACGCCGAGCTGGCTCAGATCCTGTGGCGTGAAATACGAAACATCGAAGACCCGGCCGTCCGGAATCAATTGGCGAGCCGGGTCGAGGACGCGCTGGTCAATCAGATCCGCAAGGTTTCGCCAACCGCTCCCTTGAACGTGCGGTTGACGGAATTGGCCGCCGAATTGCGAGAGCGGGGCTTTCAGGTCGAGTCGGACGAAACCGGTTTGCTGCCCGTGCTTCGCGAGAACAATTGCCCCTACTACGAACTGGCGGCCGAGGACCCGGGCATCTGCGAGATGGAGCAGGCCGTTTTTCGCCGAGCCCTCAACGCCGACGTGCGGCTCACGCGTTGCTGCCTCGACGGGCACTCATGCTGTGAGTTTCAAACCGGTGAGTTTCCGAGGGGTGAGCCAGCCCTGGCCAGCAGCGCATCCTCAAGCGGCGGAATGAGTTGAATTGTGAATTGAGCTTGCTACAGTTGATGGACTTTTTCAGCCAAAACAGCCGAGATTTCTGCGAACAAAGCTTCGGACACGGAACCCGCTCATGACCTGGATCGACGGGCGATTTGAAGAAAACGTGATCACCACCACGCTCGAGCAATGCATGAACTGGGCCAAAGAATCGAGCGTGTGGCCGATGACCTTCGGCCTGGCCTGCTGCGCAATCGAAATGATGGCGACCGGCGCCAGCCGCTTCGATCTCGATCGGTTCGGCGCGGGTGCCTTCCGCGCAACGCCGCGGCAAGCCGACTTGATGATCGTGGCCGGTACCGTGACTTACAAAATGGCGAGTCGCGTCCGTCGCCTGTACGAGCAAATGCCCGATCCGAAATACGTGATCGCGATGGGCGCCTGCACGGTGGGGGGCGGCCCGTATTTCAAGTATGGCTATCACGTCGTGAAGGGGGTCGATCTGGTGGTGCCGGTGGACGTTTACGTTCCCGGCTGCCCGCCGCGGCCCGAAGCGCTGCTCGAGGGCGTGATGCGAATTCAAGACAAGATCAAAGCGCAGAGAATCACAAAGGGAACGCCGACGGTGCTGCCCGTGCCTCACCATAGCGGTTATGCGGCGGTTTCGGATTTGGTCGATGTGTAAGCGGTTTGCATCGAAAATTTTGAGACAGCTTTAAGACAAGGGTTTGTCGGGGATAAGTCGAGAATCATGAGTCAGTTGCTGCGGATTTCGGATTTACATGTCTCGGTCGAAGATCTGCCGATCCTCAACGGGGTCGACTTGGAAATTCGCACGGGCGAAATCCACGCCCTGATGGGGCCGAATGGTTCTGGCAAGAGCACGCTCGCGTACGCCCTCGCCGGACATCCGAAATATCAGATCACGCGCGGCAAAGTCGAAATCGACGGCACCGATCTGCTCGCTCTCGACCCGAACGAACGGGCGCGACTGGGCCTGTTCCTCGCGTTTCAATATCCGGTCACCATTCCCGGCGTCAAAGTGGCCGACTTCCTCCGCCACGCGACATCGAACGTGCGCAACCCCAACCGCAAGGAAGGGGAAGGCCTCATCCCGATGCGCGACTACCGCAAGGAGCTGCGCGATCGGATGCAGGAACTGGGGATCGAGCCGGAGTTCGCCCGTCGCTATCTCAACGACGGCTTCTCTGGCGGCGAGAAGAAGCGGATGGAAATTCTGCAGATGGCGATGTTGAAGCCCAAATTCGCCGTGCTCGACGAAACCGACAGCGGCCTCGATAGCGACGCGGTGCGCGTCGTGAGCGAGGGACTCGCTCGCCTCGCAGGCCCTGAGATGGGCGTGCTGATCATTACGCACCACGAACGCCTTCTGGAATTCAACAAGCCGCATCGCACCCACGTAATGCTGGCTGGCAAGATCGTAGAGACGGGTGATGCCGCTCTCGCGCATGAGCTGCATGCCCACGGCTACGGGGGCGTCCGCGAACGTCATCCCGATGCGGCCGAGCAAGAAAAGGCGGCCCTCGAAAAGACCATCGCGAAAACCCCGGGCGACAAGCCGGCCGAAGTGGCAGCCTCGTAAGCGAAAAATAGCCTGCAAGACCTGGACCCTCACCGGTCCTTGGAGATGCATCTGTGGCAACTGATTTGAAGAGCGACGTTGGAGTCGGCGACTATCAGTACGGATTTCACGATCCGACCGATCAGTACGTCTTCAAAAGTCGCAAAGGGCTCGACGAACAGATCGTCCGCCAAATCTCCGCGATGAAAAACGAGCCGGCCTGGATGCTCGACTTTCGGCTCGAGGCGCTCAAGATCTTCTTTCAAAAGCCGATGCCGAATTGGGGCGGCGACCTGAGCCACCTCAACTTCCAGGACATCTTTTACTTCGTGCGGGCCTCTTCGGGACAGGAGCGAGACTGGAGCGACGTCCCCGAGGACATTCGCAAAACGTACGACCGCCTGGGCATCCCCGAGGCGGAAAAGAAATACCTGGCCGGCGTGAAGGCCCAGTACGAATCCGAAGTCGTTTACGGCAGCCTGAAGGAAGACCTCTCGAACAAGGGAGTCATCTTCACCGACACCGACTCGGCGATGAAGGACCATCCTGAACTGTTTCGCGAATACTTCGCGACGGTGATTCCGTCCTTTGACAACAAGTTCGCCGCACTGAACTCGGCCGTCTGGTCGGGGGGCTCGTTCATCTACGTGCCCAAGGGCGTGCAGATCGACTTCCCGCTGCAGGCGTATTTCCGAATCAATTCGGAAAACATGGGCCAGTTCGAGCGGACGCTGATCATCGTCGACGAAGGGGCCTCGGTGCACTACGTCGAAGGTTGCACCGCCCCGACCTATAGCTCCGAAAGTCTGCACTCGGCCGTCGTCGAAATCATCGTCAAGCGGAATGCCCGCTGCCGCTACACGACGATCCAGAACTGGTCGAGCAATGTCTACAACCTGGTGACCAAGCGGGCCATGGCCTACGGCGACTCGCTGATGGAATGGGTCGACGGAAACCTCGGTTCTCGGCTCACGATGAAGTATCCGGCCATCTACCTGATGGAACCGGGCGCTCGAGGCGAAACGCTGTCGATCGCCTTCGCGGGAAAGGGCCAACATCAGGACGCCGGCGCGAAGATGGTGCACTGTGCGCCGCACACGTCGAGCCGCATCGTCTCCAAGAGTATTTCGAAGTCGGGCGGCCGTGCGAGCTACCGCGGACTGGTGAAGGTCAATCGCGACGCGAAGGAATGCAAATCGAACGTCGTCTGCGACGCGCTCATTCTCGACCCGCAGAGCCGCAGCGACACGTATCCGTACATCGAAGTCGAGGAAGATCAGGTTTCCATCGAGCACGAAGCCAGCGTCTCGAAGATCGCCGAGGAACAGCTCTTCTACCTGATGAGCCGCGGCCTGTCGGAGACCGAAGCCTCCGCAATGATCGTCACCGGATTCATCGAGCCGCTCGTCAAAGAGCTGCCGATGGAATACGCGGTCGAGATGAACCGGCTGATCGAGCTGCAGATGGAAGGCTCCGTCGGCTAACGAAAGGGGAGGGCGAAGCTTTGGCTGAGCCACTTTTCTTTCAGCAACGAGACACTGGCTCGGCGGTCCGCTGACGTCGGATCACCTTCCCTTGCTTCAAAGGCTTTTTTCTCTTCCATGGCCATGCCTTCTCCTCCAACTACCTCGGCCCCAGCAGCATCCGCCGAGCGCCATCCGACCGCGTTCAACCGGGATGCCTTCGAGGCGTTTTTGACAACCCGCAACGAGCCGGGCTGGATCACCGACCTGCGCCGGAAGGCTTTCGACGTCTACTCGCAGAAGGCTACGTCGCCTCTCGATCCGGAAGAATTCAAGCGGATCGACCTGCGGGCCTTTCGGGCCGACGACTATCGGCTGCTGGCTCCGGCGAACGCAGCCGCGCCGGCTGAATTTGCCACGCTGCTCGCCGACCGCGCTCGATTCGTCGGCGAAGTGACCCATGTTAATGGCCGCACGTCGCGGGTGACGCTCAACGAAGGCCTCACGAAGCAGGGCGTCTTGTTCGGCGACCTGGCGGCGCTGGCCCGCGATCACCGAGAGATCTTCGAGCCCCGCCTGATGACCCTCGCGGTGCGGCCGGAAACGGATCGCTTCTCAGCCTGGCATGCCGCCTTCTGGACCGGCGGCACGGTGCTCTACGTCCCGCGTCGGGTGAACATCGAAGAACCGCTCCATAGCTTGATCGGCCTTTCAGAGCCCAACGCGGCCGACTTCAGCCACACGCTGGTCATCTTGGAAGAAGAAGCCTCGGCCACGCTTCTGGAAGAGACGGCCTCCGCGCGGGCCGACCTGACCGGCCTGCACGTCGGGGCCGTCGAACTGCTGCTCGGCCCCCACTCCCAGCTGCGTTATGTTCAGCTGCAAAACTGGAGTCCGCGCACGTATCACTTCGCTCACCAGGCGGGGCACGTCGACCGCAGCGCGCGGCTGCAGTGGACGGTCGGAGGTCTCGGATCACGACTGGCCCACATCCATCAGCACGTCTCGCTCGACGGGGCGGGGGCCGAAGCCCAAGTCAACGGCGTGACCTTCGCCACCGATCGCCAGCACATCTCCTACTACACGCAGCAAACGCATCGGGCGCCGAGCACAACGAGCGACCTGCTTTATAAAGAAGTGCTGCGCGACAAGGCGCGCGTCACCTGGCGGGGCATGATCAAGGTCGAGAAGGCCGCCCAAAAAACCGACGGCTACCAGCGCAGCGACGCGCTGTTGCTCAGCTCGACCGCCCGTTGCGACTCGATCCCCGGCCTCGAGATCGAAGCCGACGACGTCCGCTGCACACACGGTGCCACGGCCGGCCGTGTCGACGAGGAGCAAATCTTCTACTGCATGTGCCGCGGCCTGTCCCGGTTCGAAGCCATGCACCTGATCGTCGAAGGTTTCTTCCACTCGGTCTACGACCGCATCCCGGTCGAGGCCGTCCGCGAAACCTTAAGCAAGACGGTCGAACGCAAACTGGGAATTGGTCGCTAATGGTCTTGCGGAAGGCTGTGGCAGCCGTAGGGTGGGACAAGTCCTCCGAAGGAGGGCGCAGGCCCACCAGCTCGCCCAGTAGCAGCCGAAATGGTGGGCCATCGGCCCGAAGCGGGCCTTGTCCCACCCTACAAATCTGGCCGCGCGCGACTCACAACCACGGGCGGTGACTTAAGATGTCCGACTTCGAGGAAGTGGCCCGCGTCGATGAAATCCCGCCGGGGGGCCGGAAGTCGGTCATCATCGACGAAACGCCCGCGCTCTTATTGCGCGTCGGCGACGACTTCTACGCGATCGAAGACGTCTGCACCCACGACGGCCAACCTCTCACTGACGGCCCACTGCAAGGCTGCGAAATCACCTGCCCCCGTCACGGAGCGAAATTCGACATCCGCTCGGGCAAACCTCTCTGCATGCCCGCAACCGAGCCCGTGCGGACGTTCCAGATCGCGGTACGTGGGAACGCGGTGTTCGCGCGATCGAGGGATTGATTGCCAGCCGGTCGCGTTCTCTAGGCGCGGTCACGTCTGGTTTATCGGGTTTTTTCTGCTCGGGTGCCAAGGGAGCGCCCGGATATAGAGACTTTCGTGCTTCAGTACAAAAGGGTGATGCTCAAGGCAATCGGCGACAGTGGCGACCACTCCAATCGCTGATTCATAGATCTCAACCATTCTGTGAAGCGATGGCTCCCGGACTTCGGAATAGCGATGCTTAATCGCATCATCCGCACAGGGCAACTGTGACAGTGCGTTTGGGTCAACCTCGCCTAGGCCACTCGCTTGTGCGAGTTCAAGGAGCTGGATGATGTCATGTGTGTGCGGAGCGTCCGACATCGTGCGTTGCAGAAGATAAACCTTCAGCGCCTTTTCGATCGCTAAGTGGATCTCCCAGATGCCAGTGCCGCGGCGGCCCGCGCAAATATCGGTTATTGCCTTCTCAAGATGACCCTGGACACTTCGGCACAGCTGCGAGTGCTCGTCTGTTTTGAAACCAGCCCACGTTAAGCCCCAGTCGATCCTCCTCGTGAGGGAACAGATTTTCTGCAGGTGAGCGCGGAATTCGTTAGCGACCTCCAGTCGCATCCCCTCTAAATCTGGGCACGGGATCACCCAATCAAGTGGATTCTCGTGGTCGAGAACATCGCGTGCGAAGAATAGCTGCAGAATTCCACTCTTCTTCCCAGGTTTCTTGGGCACCGACGGGATCCTCACCTGGAGGGCGGTGCCAGAAAGCAGAATCAACGCCAACGTCGATTTCGGTGGAAACGCTAGCAGTTCGTCACCAAAACGCGCGCGATACCAGCGGGTCGTAATAAGCAAAATGTGACCGAACCATTCCTCTTCAAGATACTCCGGTAGAGGGCTCCCATCACTTGAAACGAAGCAATTTTCCACGAAAAACATCGCTGCGGTCATGGGCCGCCCGTGGATAGGTTCCTCGGACCGACACAGCATCGGGTCGATGATTTCGAGTTGTTCGTGCAAGAATTCCTCGAACTCCTGTGACTTACAATAGAGTTCGATGCTTGATGTTTCTTCGTTCATGAGTCTGTCTCCGGGCGCGCTTCCTGCATATTGCATTGGCCCCACCAAAGGAAGTTGCCAGCCGCGCGCTCGAGGAAACTTGGGCGACTAGCTCGGGGCGAGTCGCTTTATCCCCCGTAACGAAATGACGGCCTCACAACTTTGATGGTTCGCGCCGACGAGGATCAACCCAATTCAAGTGCTGTCGCGTGACGGTAACCCAGCCGCCTTGGCCGCGTACGAAACCTTCGACCATCTCCATGCCCAGAAGAGGCGGTTCGCGCCCCAGAGGCCGACTACGCCCGCGACGACTGGCAGAAGCCACGCGAGGATTTGGTTGGACGAGCGTTCGATGAGGCCGGTCTTGGGAACGTAGATCGGCGTGCCGTCGGGGCCGACGACGATTTCGCCTTTGTCGCCCAAGAGTTCATCTTTGTAGCGGACGAAGAGGCCCACACCAGCCGCTCCGAGCACGGTCTTCGGGTGCTGCTCAATGAACTGGGCCATTCGCTTGAGGAGGCTGGTTTTCTGACTCGCGGGCAGGGCGGCGATGCTTTTCGCTTCGGGCGATTTCACGAGTTGGATGATCGCGTCGGTTCCGTACTGCTGGCTGGCCTTGAGTCCGGCCGGACCCAGCTCCCCGACGACCTGCGCACCGACCCCCGGATGTCGGGCGGCCGCCTCGAGCGCGCCGGTGGCGAGTTCGTTGCTGAGCGGCTCCAAGAGGGCCCGTTCCTCCGGACGCAAGAGGGCGCGCAAGGCGCTCGGGGCCAGTTCGGGTGCCACGCCTTCGGCCAACGGCGTCAGTCGGGGAGCGACTTTGGCCGCTCGAACGGCGTCGAGACCGTACGATTTGCTGAGTTGCACCAGTCTTTTGACGCCTTCTTCGCCGGTCTCTTTGGCGACTTGCTCGAAGACCTCTCGGACGGCAGTCTCTCCCCCAAACTCCGTGAGTTCGGTCGCCACCGCCTTCGCGCCTTGCCGCTCGGCTTGGCCCGCGAAGAACTCAACGGCTTCCTTGGCCGCGGCACGGACGAGCGTGCCTTCTTGCGCGCGAATCGCAGTGGCTGGGGCGGCAACAACTAACGCCGCGCTCAGCAACACAATCCAACTATGAAATGATTTCATTGTTTGACCTGAAAAAGCAGAACCCTCACCCTTCCCTCACCCATCGGAATGGGAGAGGGTTTTGAAATGTCACTAGAGCGCATGCAGCGCCGCTTGACTTTGTATGTCGTAGAACTTGTCGGCTGCGTTGTGCAGCGCGTCATGCAACCCAATCCGCGCGGGTCGCTCGGCCGTCGCGCGCACGCCGCGGATCATATCTCGTTCGAGGTTGTCCAAGTACGTCGTCAACTCGTCCGTCAGCTTCGCCTTGAATTTGTCCGTGACCCACCAATCGACGACCGCGCCCACTGCCAAGCCCGCACCAACTCCGACCACGGCCCCGAGCGGACCCCCCACCCAGCCGGCGGCTCCTCCCAGGGTCGCGCCCCCCGCCGTCGTGGAACCCCCGGCCGCCGCTGCTTCCACGCCCGCCGAAACTGCTTGAGCCGCCACGAAACGAACGATGAGCTGGGCGACCAACTGCTCCGCCGCGAAACCGGCAACGCCGTTGGCGAGCAAATTGACGGTGGCATTCACCAACGAATCGGTCGCATTGGTCTCGACGCGCCTGGCAATAAATTGATCGAATTCCCGCTGGAACGAGGCAAAGTCGGGCTTCGCGAAATCGAGATTCATGTCCGACGTGCGGAGGGCGACTTTGATCTCGGCCAGCAGGCGATTGCGGTTCGCGGTTACGTCGTCCTTAAATTCGTTGAGGCTCGATCCGACGGCGTTTTGCAGTTCGTCCTGTGCCAAAATGTGGTGCTCGAACTTCTGCAGCATGTAGCTTTTGAGTTCTTCCGACGCGGGGTCTTCCGTGGCTCTCCAAAGATTCTCCCACTTGTCCCGCGACAGCCGGCGCATGATGCCGAAGCGCGTGCGCCAGGAGGCAAGATCAGCGACAAATCCCGGGATGCCGGTGCGGAATCGATCAAATTCGAGATGCATCCGGTCGATCGCCTTGTCGGCACTGGCCCGATTTTCCATGCGCGCTTTGTCGAGCAGCGGCGCCAGTTCCTGCCGATAGAACTCTTCTCGAGAGATCGTAGGCGCGGCGACTTGCAGGTCGGAGGGGGACAAGGCTGGGGGCGACGGGGCCGGTGGACTGTCGGAAGCCGTCGGCGACTGAATCAAAAGCAACCAGACCGCGGCAATCGCTGCGGCCGAAACCAGGGCCAGAGCACCCATCAGGATTTGCAGCCGTGAGGCCGATGGAATTGTGCTCATGGATCCTCTCAACTCCGGGAGTTCTCCGGGACTGGCAATGCCACGGAATCAGTTCCCGCCTACCCTCCCAAACGGCTGGCACCCGGCTGGGGATCAATTGTAGGGTCGCCTGGCGAATCAGACAGCCGTTTTGCGGCGGTTGCGGCCGGCGGGTGGATGGCCTCCGACCTGCAGCACAAGACACTTGGCATCCGAGGCGCTGCATTCCGAGCATTGGAAGATCGGCTCGTGGCCGCTAACCTTTTAACCGCGCGACCGCTTTGCGCCCGTCGAACTCCAGCGCATCAAGTAGCGTTTTTGGGGCGGTCCTTGGCCGGCCGCGTCGCTCGACTTTTGCGCTGCGAGCGTGCAACTTATGGATTGGAAGAACATCGCAAATTTACGGGCGTAAGCCTTGGACCTGGGCGACGTCATCGCCGGTCGGCTTAGCACGACAGAAAAATGCAAACCCCGATTGGAGGCAATATGGCGACCGATATTCAATCCCCGAGCGCGGCTCAGCGACGCATGGCCCGGTCGAACCGCGACTGGTGGCCCGATCAGTTGAACCTGCAAATCCTGCATCAACACTCGCCGCTGTCGAACCCGACGGGCAAGGAATTCAACTACGGCGCGGAGTTCCAGAAGCTCGATCTCGACGCCGTGAAGAAGGACGTCTTCGCGGTGATGACGAAGTCGCAGGCCTGGTGGCCGGCCGATTACGGCCATTACGGGCCGCTCTTCATCCGCATGGCCTGGCACAGCGCGGGCACCTACCGCACCGCCGATGGCCGCGGCGGCGCCGCCTCGGGCACGCTGCGCTTCGCTCCTCTGAACAGCTGGCCCGACAACGCCAGCCTCGACAAGTCGCGGCGGTTGCTATGGCCGATCAAGCAGAAGTACGGCAAAAAAATCTCGTGGGCCGACTTGATGATCCTCGCGGGCAACTGTGCCCTCGAGTCGATGGGCCTGAAGACGTTCGGATTCGCCGGCGGGCGCGAGGACGTCTGGGAATCGGATTCCGACATCAACTGGGGACATGAGAGCACGTGGCTCGGCGACGAGCGTTACACCGGCAACCGCGAACTGGCCCGACCGTTCGGCGCCGTGCAGATGGGTCTGATCTATGTGAATCCCGAAGGCCCGAACGCGAAGCCCGATCCGCTGGCGGCCGCCAAGGACATCCGCGAAACGTTCGCCCGCATGGCCATGAACGACGAAGAAACCGTCGCGCTGATCGCCGGCGGTCACACCTTCGGCAAAGCCCACGGGGCTGCCAGTGCCGATCAGTACGTCGGTCGCGAGCCCGAAGGGGCCAGCATCGAGGAACTGGGCTTCGGCTGGAAAAATAAATTCGGCACCGGCAAAGGGGCCGACGCGATCACCAGCGGTCTCGAAGGTGCGTGGACCAGCAACCCGGTGAAGTGGGACAACGGCTTCTTCGACAATCTGTTCGGTTACGACTGGGAGCTGCACAAAGGCCCGGGCGGTGCGAACCAATGGCGGCCCAAAGACGGCAAGGGCAAAGACACCGTGCCCGACGCCCACGACAAGTCGAAGAAGCACGCGCCGATGATGTTCACGACGGACCTCGCACTGCGAATGGATCCTATCTACGCGCCGATCTCCCAGCGCTTCCACAAAGACCCGGCCGCGTTTGCCGACGCCTTTGCGAAAGCGTGGTACAAGCTGACGCATCGCGACATGGGACCCGTCTCACGGCTGCTCGGCCCGTTGGTGCCGCCGCCGCAGTTGTGGCAAGACCCGGTTCCCGAGGTCGATCATCCCCTGATCAACGAGCAGGACGTCGCCGCGCTCAAGGCCAAGCTGCTCGCATCGGGCCTGTCGATTTCGCAGCTGGCGACGACGGCGTGGGCCTCGGCCTCAACCTTCCGCGGCACCGACAAGCGCGGCGGCGCCAACGGCGCGCGGATTCGCTTGGCTCCGCAGAAGGATTGGGAAGTCAACCAACCGGCCGAACTCGCGAAGGTGCTGACCACGCTCGAGAAAGTCCAAAAAGACTTCAACAGCGCTCAGACTGGCGGCAAGAAGGTGTCGCTCGCCGACGTGATCGTGCTTGGTGGCTGTGCGGCCGTCGAGGCCGCTGCGAAGAAGGCCGGCCAGGATGTGAAGGTTCCGTTCGCGCCGGGCCGCACCGACGCGACGCAGGAAATGACCGACGTCGAATCGTTCGAGGTGCTCGAACCGACGGCCGACGGATTCCGCAACTACCTGCAAAAGGGCGAGAATCGACCGGTCAACGAACTGTTGCTCGAGCGAGCCCACTCGCTGAAGCTCACCGCCCCCGAGATGACGGTGCTGTATGGCGGCCTGCGAATGCTCGGCGTCAACTACGGCCACTCGCAACTCGGCGTCTTCACCAAGAAACCCGAGTCGCTGACGAACGACTTCTTCGTGAACCTGCTCGACATGGACACGGAGTGGAAGAAGTCGGCCAAGTCGGGCGACGTCTACGAAGGACTGCAAGTCGGCACGGGCCAACCCAAATGGACGGCCACCGCCACCGACCTCGTCTTCGGCTCCAACTCTCACCTGCGAGCCATCTCAGAATTCTACGGCTGCAGCGACTCGGAGCCAGCCTTCGTGCGTGACTTCGTCGCGGTGTGGAACAAGGTGATGAACCTGGATCGGTTCGACCTGGCTCCGCACGCACGAAAGGCGGCAGCGAAGAAGTGAGCGAGACAGAGAGTTAGGCGAGCCGACAGCGTAAGCTGGGGGTGCTTCAATTCTCTGGCATGGGTGGAACGGGCGGCTTGTCCGCCCGTGTTTCGGCACGCAGCGAAGAGAACACTGGCGGACAAGCCGCCAGTGCCACCCGTCGCACGCAGTGCTTCGGCTCTTCCGCCCCGATCTGTCGCTCAGTTCGCGTCCGTGAAATCGTCCATCTTCGTAGTGCCCTTCGGCGGCGAGAACACAAACGCGTCCTTGGCGGCCGGGGCGTCGATCGTCCAATTCTTGTAAGTTTCGCGGGTGTTCAGCTTGCCACCTGGGACGTCGGCGCTGCGCGTCATTTGCAGAATCAACGGTTTCCCGTCGGCCGCCACCCACATTTCCCAGTCGAACTGTTCCTGGCTGAATTTCAGGTGGTGAGCCGGCGTCCCGTCGACCTTGTCGATCCCGACGTACGAGCACGAGTTGACTCCGTCGAGGAGAGACGCCCCCGGGTCGGCATGGAGCACGTTGGGCAAGAGAATTCCGGGCGAGCGCACGCCGAGTTTCAGCACCGCCAGACCGAGGCCACCCACCTCTTTCGGCGCGTCGTCTTGAACGTACTGATGGATCTTCCGGCGATAGGTCGTCAGCTTCTTCCCGTCGCTGATGAGGTCCAGCCCTTCCTCCGCGTCGCTTTTCACGCGCACCTTGATGGCGACCTGGTTCGACCGCTCGAAGTCAAACACCAGCGTGGCGTTGATATCGATCTGTTGCCCGCCGGCATCGATCTTGGCGTCGAGCGCCCCGTCGGCGTGAAAGGTTTTGGCGTGCTTGTAAAGGTCGCCGGCCTTCTTGCAAATCTCGACGGCTTTCGGGTCGAGCTTGTCCTCTTTTTTCTTGTCCTCGGCCCGCACGGGGCAGGCCCAGGCGGCACAAGCAAGCGACAGAGACACGACCGGGATCAACTTCCACACCCTGGCACGGCTCATCAGGCTCAGACGGTAAGTCATGGTTTCCCTTACGGATGAACGACCTGTGATTGGCGACCCTGGACCTTGCGCTGACGGCCCTTAGGGTTGCGACCAACGGCCTTTTTGACCGGATTGCTCGAACCACAACGGATTTCGGCCGCGACCGGATCTCGAAAATGACCAATTTAACAGGGTCTGGCTTCAAGAAATTCGCCAGTCGGTCAAGATTCTTGGCGATTGCCAGGAGCCCTCGCTCACGCTTCGGGTTAATGGGATGCATTCACCAACCCGAAGCGTAAGCGAGGGAGAAGCTAAAGGCCCCGCGCGGGTCGCGAACAGAGTATTATTTCTGGCAGCCAAGCGGTGTATTCAGGCGTATCCACTGACACGTTGGGTTTGGCCCCCGTAATGTCCAGGGACACTCTTCTTTAAATCTCTTAGAATGGTGGTCGGCACCTTCAGAGGAATGGCAAGAAAATGAGTGACGCCGATAAGTCGCGAAAAAAACGCGTCTTCATCGCCTCTTCGCAGACTGACATTGCGGAGGTTCAGAAGGCAATGAAGCAGCTCGATCTCGAAGCAATCACGCTGGACCAAGCCGTCGCACCGGGCACAACCTGGGTAGAGAACGTACACCGGTGTGTAAATGATGCGGACGTGGTGCTCGGAGTGATGGACGACCGGCGGAAAAACGCGAATGTCTTCTTTGAACTCGGCGTCGCCAGCGCACTTAATAAGCCAACTCTCCTCTTCACCGCACCCGACTACCCGATGGATCTCCTGCCGCACTCGGGCTTCCTGTACCTACGCGTGGACCTCCGCAACAAGGAGTCTGTGCTGTTCGCCTTACGACAGGTTTTGTCACTTTCTCCTCCTAACCGAATCGTTAAGCCTGAGGAACATCTGGGGACCCGGCCGATTGGCCAGATCGCCGATCAGTTTCTCGCCAAGCTGCCCCAAGTGAGCGCACGAGATTTCGAAGAATTGATTTATGACGTCCTTAAGGCGAGCGGCGCAGCTGCAATCGGTCGCGGCAGCGAGGGCAAGGACAACGGCGTCGACTTCGCCGTCTGGTCGAGCGATTTCGACCCTGCGATCGCTAACCCGCTGCTCATAGAGTGTAAATCCATTCTCCGCAACCAGTCCGACGTCAACGAATCGATCGGGCGGATGTTCAGTGCCTTGGAGTCGATTCACGATGGCTGCGGGCTCGTTTTGTTCAAGGAGGCAGAGGTGCGGCGCGCAGTCCCCAGATCCCTCCCCATCTTCTTCATATCGGCGGAGGAGTTCCTCAAAGGCTTACGCGATAGCGGCCTCGCTGAGTACGTCCTGAAACTCAGGAACGCCGCCGTTCACGGATTCTAGACGATGCCCGCATATAACCCGGCGGTCATCCAAAGCTATCTCGCTGTCGTCGATAACCCGCCGACCAATGCGGCGAAGGGCAAGGCGTTTGAAGATTTGGCCTGTTATCTCTTGGATGGCATTCCCGGCATCAAAATCACGGTTCGGAACTTGGTGAACACGTTCGCGACAGAAGAAATCGATGTAGCATGCCAAAACGAAAACAATCCGGCAGGACTGGGAGCCCTCACGGACTTTTTCCTCGTGGAGTGCAAAGGGTGGAAAGACCCAGTTAACAGTGAGCAAGTCTCCTGGTTTCTCACCAAAATCCGGCATCGAGGAATGCGTTTCGGGATCTTGATCGCGGCGAATGGAATCACTGGCGAGCCCGAGCATTTGTCTCGAGCCAACTTCCTGGTGGGCGTCGAGATGGCCATCTTCGGCATTAAGATGGTCGTTGTCACTCGGAACGAGATCGAGAACCTCGCATCCGGCGAGGACTTCGCTAGGTTGATAATTCAGAAGGTCTGCACCCTCCATGCTTCTGGCGGTCGTTGCTATTGAGGCAGCGAATGGGCCGGCTTTTCATGGTTCAGCCTCACGAACGAGCTGGGGCTTGGTAGAGTTCTGGTCACTGAACGGTTGATATGGGCTTGTTCGGTGGATCGCTGCTGCGCGGGCCGAGCGGCGATTCCTATGCTCGCGATCCTAAGCCCGTCGGGAAGATAGTCGTGCCCGGGAAGCCCGAAATCAACCAGTTCCTGCTCGCTCTGAAGGAAAAAATCGTCACACACTTTAATGAGTCGCACTGGCAGCACTTGGGGTTGCTCACGAATTGCGAAGACGTGGTCAACAAGCACCACCGATTGCTGCGCAGCCTGCGTTTCGGCGACGACGACTACGAAGCCCACGTCATCGCAGTATTAAGGGCGATGCTTGAAGCTGATCCCCAAAACCTGAATCGGATCGCCTCGTACGTCGAGAAAAAGTTTCAAGACGACGGAGAATACGTTTCGTCGATGCCGTCGGAACGCAAGATTCTTTTCGCGCCCAATGTGTTCAAGGTTCCGGAGGGTGACCGGCAGAGCGATCTCGTCGCCGTAATGATGCCGTTCGTTGGATACGACCGGGTCTATGCAGCGATTAAAGATGCTTGCGAACAAGCAGGTTTTAACTGTCTACGAGCGGACGATATCTGGGAAGATTCCACATTCGTGCAGGACATCTTTACGCTGATTTTCCGCTCGCATATTGTAGTAGCGGATTTCTCGCAGCGTAATCCGAACGTGTTGTATGAAACCGGCATCGCTCATTGTCTGGGGAGGACGGTCGTCCCGATCACGCGAGATATCGAGGACGTCCCATCCGATCTGCGGCACCATCGGGCGTGCGTCTATCTACCCAATTCAGAAGGTCTCGCCGAACTTAAGACTGAATTGGCGAAGCGGCTCAGTTCGCTCGTGCCTTGAAAGAGGTCTGAAGCACCTAGATTTCCGGACGTTTTTCTATAGTGCCCTCGCTTACGCTTTGGGTTGGTGCATGCCTCTTACTGACCCGAAGCGTGAGCGAGGGCTCCTTCGGTTGCATCGAATTTCCCGTCGGTCTCAGTCAAAGAGCCGTAGGCGTGGCGTCCCTCTGTTTGATTGCGTGACGGCGGTGAGCGCTCCTGGCGTTTTTGCTTCTCACCAGAGACAATGCTCGAAGACTCGCGCATCGACCCTCGTTAACAACCATTGATTGCAACACGGAGAATCACCATGCGAGGCTTACGAGCCCTGTTGTTTGCCAGTCTGAGCGTTCTGCTTGTGCCGGTTCTGAGCGTTCGAGCCGAGACGAAAATTGAGTTGAAAGGGGTTCACCTGTGCTGTCTCAAGTGCACCTCGGCGGTGAAGTCGGCAGTGCGTAAGATCGACGGCGTCAAAGTTACGTGCGATCAGAAGAAGAGCACCGTGAGCCTCGAGGCTCCGGACGACGCCGCTGCTCAGAAGGCGATCGATGCGCTGGCCGCGAAGGGGTTTCATGGCGACACGGGTAAGAGCACGCTGAAGTTCAAGGACGACAGTGGAGTCGCCGCCGGCAAAGTGACCAGCTTGACGCTCACCGGCGTGCACGACTGCTGCGGCTCTTGCAACGACGCCATCGAGGAGGCGATCCAGAAGGTCAGCGGCGTCACGGGCGATACTGCGAAACCCAACGCGAAATCGATTACGGTGACGGGCAACTTCGACGGGGCCGAGCTCGTCAAGGCGCTGAACGCTGCTGGGTTTCATGTGCGGGTGGAGAAGTAGGCTTCGGCCGAGTGGCATGCCCACGGCTCGGGCGTTAACCCCGGAGGGGTGGCACTCTGCTTGCCACCCGCGCGAGCGGGTGGAACACGACAACCTTCGTCGCGCCTTAGCCCCCGAATGGGGGCGGCACTTCTTGGATCAACGGAGTGTCGCCCCGTTTCAGGGGCTTTTATCACCCGCACGGGAGTCGATATCCACGGGCTTACGCCACGTGGCTAAAGGAGTTTCGCCCCTCGCGGGGCTTCTGAGGACCAGTTCTTTCCGAGCAAACCGGCGCGCTTACTCGTGTGTGCCGAGCACGCTCTGGTCGAAGTCGATGATCGAGCCGGTCATCAAGCCGGATCTTTCTGAGAGCAGGAACGCGGCGACTTCCGCGACTTCGGTCGGCTTCACGAGTCGGCCGAACGGTTGCTGCTGCTCCGCTCGCTGCAGCCAATCGTCGGCGGCCGCGTGGAAGTTCTTCTGGACCGCGTGCTCGCCGGGGCTGTCCATCCAGCCGATGTTGAGGCCGTTGACGCGGATGCGTTGCTTCAGCACCGAGCACGCGACGTTGCGGGTCAGGGTCGCCAGCGCGCCTTTGGAGGTGGAATAGGCGGACAGAAACGGCTGGCCGCCGTGGCTCGACATGCTGAGGATGTTCACGATCGCCCCGGCGATGCCGCGGTCGAGCATCGTCTGGATCGCGTCCTGCATCAGAAAGAACGGAGCCCGCACGTTGAGGGCCATGATGCGGTCGAACAGCTCGGGCGTCGTGTCGAGGATTGTGCCCCGCTCGGAGGTGGCGGCGCTGTTGACCAGAAAATCGATGCGGCCAAACGAACGCCGGGCCGTTTCGGTCACTCGGCGGCAATCTTCGACGACGGCCAGATCGGCCCGCACGAACTCCGTGCGGCACCCATTCGCGCTGAACTCGCGAGCGAGCTTTTCGCCGTTTGCGGCATTTCGACCGCAGATCACGAGCCCGCCGATCAATCCCTCGTCCACCAGCCGCCGAGCGATGGCCTCGCCCAAGCCCTGAGTGCTGCCGGTCACGATCGCGACTCGATTTTTGTTGTCAGCGTTATTTTTATTGTCAGCGTTTTTGTCGGCGCTAGCCACCATCGTTGAAGTGCCTCCTCGGGGGCAAGGTGTTGCCTGCAAGGTAGTAGTCGCGGCAGCGCGGAGCAAGAACGCACGCCCGCAATCTCGCCTCTTGACAGGCAAGTATCCGCTTGCCTATTGTGGGTCATGGCCGACCTGTTTGAGGCACTCGCCGCACCGGCGCGGCGAGCCATTCTCGATGTGCTCAGCGAACGGGACGGCCAGACGCTTTTCGAGATTTGTGGCCGCTTGACGATGAAGCACGACTTTCCGCTGACGCGTCAGGCGGTCTCCCAGCACCTCGACGTGCTGGAGGCGGCCGGCCTGCTCACCACCAAACGCGAAGGCCGGTACAAGTACCACTTCCTCGACACGCGACCACTCAACGAGATTGTGATTCGTTGGCTCAAACCCAAGCGAAAGGCAGGCGAGAAATGAAAATCGTGATCACCAGCGTCTTCGTCGACGACCAAGAAAAGGCCCTCAACTTTTACACCGGCGTCCTCGGCTTCAAAAAGAAGCATGACGTCCCGATGGGCCACGCCCGCTGGCTCACTGTCGTCTCGCCCGACGACGCGGGCGATGTCGAACTGCTGCTCGAGCCGGGTCAACATCCGGCCGTCGAGCCTTTCAAGCGGGCCCTCGTCGAAGACGGCATCCCCTTCGCCTCATTCGGGGTGACCAACGTCCAAGCCGAATATAACCGCCTGCGCCAGGCCGGCGTCCACTTCACACAACCCCCGGTCGCAATGGGCCCGGTCACCACGGCGGTGCTTGACGACACCTGCGGCAATTTGATCCAGATCGCGCAGAAGAACTGAGGGTCCATCGAGCCCTTGGAGTCAAAGTGCCACGCACGCAGTAAGCGGCAGGCTCTTACTCACCGTTAACGCGCATGCCCACTCAAAGCCGTGGGCATGGGACCCGCCGCCATCCACCGTCTCCGTTCGGTAGTGCGCGGTGCGTGCGGCCGTCTGCTTTAGCCGACGTGCTCGTAGGTAAGTTCGTCATCGATGAAGATGCGATAGCGGTGCGGTCGGACGGCGGCGAGCAACTGGGGCCGCTCTTTTTCGACGCGCACGTCGTGCTTTTCGATTTGCCCGACCTCGAACGTCCAGCCGGTCGTGAGTTCGGGCCGCCCGGTGCCGCTGGCCATCTCGGAGAGATATCTGGCGGTTCCGCTGACCTTCCGCAATTGGGCCAGCTGAGCCAATTCGCGAAACGCGAGTGGCCGGCTCTTGAGGATCAATTCTCCATCGACCCAGATCTTCGCGACGCCGAGCATCTTCTCCCAACTGAAGTCGACGCTGTGCTTTTCCTGCTGGCCCACTTCGAACGTGAATTTCATGAGTCGTGACTCCCGGTGATCGCGGCGCGCAGACTTACAGCCAGCTTAGGTCACAAAATCGGCGGACGAGTGGCTGGGGAAGACCTCCTCGTCGCGCCAGGTCCTACAGTCGTTTCTACGCGCGTAGAAACTCGGGGTCTGAGATCGGCGCGCGGCGTGTTACGCTGAACGATAAGGTCCCTCGCGCCGGGCGAAGCATCAGCTCAGGTCGCCGGTCTGATGGCTATCGCTGCAAAGAGGAGCGTGCGCACCGATCGCTCGAGCCTCGGGTGGGCTCCGGCACCGGGTCAACTACTCTTTTTCGAGCGGAAGAAGTTGACCCGGTCTAAGGCATTGGTGGCGTCGGCGTTAGGGCGCCAAATCACCGGGTCAGTACCCTTATTTTCAATAGGGAGCGGACCCGCAGAAGTATCTGACCCGGTCCCCGGAATCAGTCCAAAGTCCAAGGTCTAGAGTCCAAGGTCGGGAGAACTCGAGTGCGAAGAGTCGTGGGACGGGACTCGAAGGTCCGGACACCAGTCGTGCTGGTCAGGTCCAGGTCCGGTCCCTCTTAACAATTGCCCACGAGTCCGGCCGAAGTCATTGAAGGCTATCAACTTACGACGGGCGAGCGTCAGGTCCGGACACTTTCGCCGAAGGAGTCCGCAGATGAGACCGGACTTCGACTCCGGGACACAGCCGCCGAGACTCGCCCACCTCGACCGTCGGTAGGATCGGGGCCGCTGACCGGGCTCCTGCGCGGACGCATTGCGACGCGATGATCCTGCGATCGAAGCGCGTTATGATTCCCCTTCCAACAGGGGGTCGACATGGAGCGCGTACTCGGCGTGGGTGGGGTCTTCTTTAAGGCGAAGGATCCCAAGGCACTGGCGGCGTGGTATCAGCAGCACCTGGGCGTGCCGATTGAGGCGGGGCAGACCTATGCGTCGTTCGAGTCTGCCGGTGCCGGGGAAGCGACGGTTTGGTCGACGTTCCCGATGGACACGAAGTACTTCGGCAGCGGGCCGTCGCCCTGCATGTTCAACTACCGCGTGCGCGACCTCGACGCGATGCTGAGCCAGCTGCGCGCGGCGGGTGTGTCAGTCGACGATCGCGTCGAAGAGCACGAATACGGCCGCTTTGGGTGGGCCACCGATCCGGAAGGCAACCGGTTCGAGCTTTGGCAGCCGCCGACGTCCAGCTGAGCCCGCTCGCATCTCGCTGAGCCCGCCGATTCGTTTTGAGCGTCAGAACCGACGCCATCCTCAAAGTCGGCTTGCTGCCGATTACGTGCAAAAGTCGCGCATTGCCAGTTGTCAGGCCGGCAAATTCGCGGCAGCAAATGCGCTTTCCTTCTACTTCGTCCGCGCCGCAGGTGCGCAGTTTAGAAAGGCAGGTTTTTGGCACCGGCTGGGGGCGAGTCTTAATTAAAGATAAAGAAATCGTAAGCTAGACTCACCGAGCAGAAGTGGATCGGGGGTCGCCGAAATGACGCCCTGCGCCCCAGTTGCGTTCGGAAATCGTATGGCGGCTCGGTTCCCTTTCACGGCATCTCCTTTGAAAGTGCCCCCGCTGCGCGCGGCATCATCCGGGCTCACGGGCCACATCCCTGCGCTGGATGGGATTCGCGGGCTGGCGATTTTGATGGTGACGGCCTTCCGCTTTAACATCGGGCCGGCCTGCGACTGGTTACCGGGCCGCTGGCTCTTCGCGGCGCTCAAACATGGAGACTTGGGAGTCACCCTGTTCTTTGTGCTCTCGGGATTTCTGATCACGGGCATCCTGTTCGACGCCAAGGGTGAAGGCCATTATTTTCGGAATTTCTACGTTCGCCGCGCTCTGCGGATTTTTCCGCTCTATTACGGCTGTTTGTTCGTCGCGCTCGTCGCGTTGCCGTTCCTCTTTGGCCCACGCGGTGATTTGTTTCCTGAAGCCAGGGCAAACCAGGTCTGGTTGTGGCTCTACGGCGCAAACTTCCTGATGGCGTTCCGCAATGACTGGTGCCTCGGCTCGTTTACGCACTTCTGGTCGCTCTCCATCGAAGAGCAGTTCTACTTGTTTTGGCCGCTCGTGATTTTCTTCTGCTCGCGGCGTCAGGCCCTGCGAGTGAGTCTGATCGCGATTGTCGTCTCGATGCTCGGACGAGTCGCTTGGATCGCCGCGGGCGGTCCAGAAGTTGCCATCGACGTCCTGACTTTCTTGCGACTGGATGCGCTGGCACTAGGAAGTCTGCTAGCACTGGCCGCACGTCAGCCAAATGGAATTCGCCCGCTGGTTCGCTGGGCCGCGCTCGCGGGAGGAATCTGCATCGCAACAATCCTGGTCGCCGCTTGCCTGCACCACGAACGGTTGTTCGGTTTGAGCACTGCGATGATCGCAGGATTCTTCGGGGCACTCTTGATGCTGGCGGTCGCCGCACGGCCATCGACTTGGTGGGGCGCCATCTGGCGCTCGCCCGTGCTCGCGTTCTTCGGCAAGTACAGCTACGCGATGTACGTCTTTCAACTTCCGCTGATCCGATTGCTCGCGCCGATTGTCACGCCTGAAGGACTCTGTTATCGACTGGGGTCGGTCTTCGCGGGTCGCGTGACGTACATCGCCGTCATGATGACGATTACCACAGGCGCGGCCATCGTCAGCTGGAACCTTTACGAAAAGCACTTCCTGGCCCTCAAGGCCCGCTTTGAACCGCGACCGATGGCGGATGAAGCCCATCCGACTGCTGGCGTCGTGCCAGTCTCCGTTTAGAGCCAAATCTCCGTTTAGCCGTGTTCACGCGAGCGCGGACGCCTAGACCGTGCCGCTCCTTTTCCCGCCCGATGCGCAGACGATGGAGTCGTAGACGGCTGCGACGACTTGCGGACCCACCTCAGCGGGCTTTCCCAGCGCTATTTCGCCTTTCCGCTCCACCTGCGTCCCAGTCTACTGTTGAAATTACTTTGCTTTTTTCAACAGTACTGAATACGATCGGAGAATGAAGCGAAAGCTGCCAAAGGTGACGTGCGTTAAGGAGCCACGGCGCCTGGCGGCGCTGGCATCGCCGCTTCGGATCGAGCTGGTCGGCGCTCTGCAAACGCACGGGCCGTCTTCGATCCGTGAATTGGCCCTGCACTTGGATCGGGCGGCCGACGGGCTTTATCACCATGTGCGGACCCTGATGAAGGCGGGCATGGTCGTCGAACAGTCGCACCGCAAATCGGGCAGGCGGGTGGAAGCCGTTTACGCGCTCACAGCGCGTCGCGTGGCCGGGAAACTCGATCCGTCGTCATCCGAAGGAAAAGGGCCCGTCATCCGCGCCGGAGTGGCCGCCTTGCGGTTGGCGGCGCGCGAGTTCCGAGCGGCCATCGAATCAGACGCAGTCAGCGTCACAGACGGCCTGGCGAACACTCGAGTCTCGCGCCAGAGGACCTGGTTAACGGGCCGCGGACTGACCCGCCTCTATGGCCTGCTCGGACAAATTGAGCGCCTGCTGCTGAAAGAGAACGCCCAGAAACAGGGGCGGCTCCATTCGCTCACGGTCGTGCTGGCTCCGTGTGTCAAAAGAAGGACATTCCAACATGAATCTACTTAGCGCAATGATTTCGTCCCCTGGGCTGGTCCCGTTCTCGCTGGTGATCGTGCTGGCCGGCTGTCTCCTCGTGCCGTGCGCTTCAGCCGCCGCCGCACCGACTGATTCACCAGCGAGTGATCTCGACGTCGTCCTCGCCAAAATCCGAGAGGCAGCCGGCTACCGCGCGCTGTCTGAGCACTCAGGTGGACTGCTCGTCGAGGGAATGGCCGAATACCAAGGCCAGAGCGGACCCTACACTCTGCTCTTTACGCCGCAGGGCCAATTCTTGCAGACGATTCATTTGCGCCGGGATCAAAACGTCGGCTTCGACGGCACGACAGCCTGGGCCGTCGATTGGTCGGGGACGCCACACTTGCTCGAATTCGGTGAGCTGGAATCCGAGCAGACGATATTCTTTGTGCGGACTGGCCGTTGGCTGGCGGAGGGGGGACCCTTCCGCATCGAATTGCCCGCGCAGTCTACTGACGGGACGACGCTTCGACTGCGTTTGCGATTGAAACAGGGACTTGAATCGTGGGAACTCGACGTCGATCGGTCGACTTGGTTGCCAGTTCGGTTGGTCGGTCGTCAAGTGGGTGCCGATGACGTCTGGGAATTTCATGATTATCGCCCGGTGCCAGGCCGCGGCCCGGCCCCTTCTGCGAACTCCGCCTCAGCGGCCCCGAAACTCGCTTACCGCACGGTTCACAAGTTCGGCAACGGCTCGGCTACGTTCGAGATCCAGTCTGTGAAACCGGCACCGGCACGAGCGGCGACGGAGAATCCCTTTCTGCCCCGGTTGGACCCACCGCATGACTTCCAGTTTCACGATTCCGTCCCCGCCCACTTCGAGGTCAAGCGGGTCGCCAGCGGCCATCTGTTCGTAAGACCCAAGATCAGCGGCGCGGAGGTCGGCTGGTTTTTCCTCGACACGGGAACCGGAGCGGGGACGACGATCTCGCCCGCCGTCGCCGATCGGCTCAAGCTGCCTGCTTTCGGCAAGATCGTGCAGGGAGGCGCCGCAAAACTCAACATGGGCCAGCTGCGCGAGGGAACGACGTTCGAGCTCGGCTCGATCACGATCGACAAGACTATTTTCGTGGAACTGCCGCAGCCGTTCTGCGATGCCATGAAACGCGCTTTCGGCTTGGACGTCGTCGGCACGTGCGGCTACGACCTGTTCAGCCGCGCGGTCGTGGAGCTCGACCTCAAGCACGGGACGGCCAGCTGTCAGGAGTCGAACGGTTACCGGCTCAAGCAGGGCGCATGGGAGCCGCTTTCATTCAACCACAAGATCCCCTGCGTGCGAGCCCGATACGAAGGCGGTCGCGAGGGACTCTTTCAATTCGACACCGGCGCGGGGAACACGGTCTTGTTTCATGCCCCGGCAGTGAAACGACTGAAGCTACTCGACCAGCGCCAGACGCGGCCGATGAAGGTGGGCGGCGTGGGGGGAGCACTCGACGCGCGGATCGGCAGCCTCGAATGGTTCGAAGTTGGCGGACGCCGGCTGGAAAAGCCGATGGCCCTCTTTCTGGAACCGCACGAAGGCGCGCTCAACGAGGCCTATCTCGACGGGACGTTCGGGTCGGGCATCCTAAAGAACATGACGATCATCTTCGACTATCCGCACCGACGCATTGCGTTTGGGAAGTAGAATCGGCGCGGGTCGCGCGACGAGGCTCGCGGTTTTCCCAGCGTGTCCGGGTGGCTCAGGGCTGCGAGCGTGGCGCCCGGCGCGCTTCATACCGGTCGCCGCGCATTACGAATTGGGAAACCAGTGCCCCCGAGGCTGCGGACGCTCGGTTCGGCCGGTCACTCGACGGAGCACTGCGCGATGAAGCGGATCGCGCTCGCTCCGCTCGCGCGAATCGTGCCCCTGCGAACTGTAGCCGGCAAGGTCGTACGCGTGTCGATGCGGATCGTGCGAATCATGACCGTGGTGATGCGGGTGATACGGCTCGAAGGCCCGCCGGGCGTCGCGATACAACCAAGCGAGCCCACCCAGCAGCCCCAGCGATGTCAGCGCGAAGAACCCAAGGGCCACCCAGCTGCGGTTGCCGACCACGCGCGACGCACCCGTCCGACCGGGAATGTACTCGACGGGCAGCACGTCCGGCGGCGGACCCCAGTGACTGGGCACCGCATCGACCTCCTCGCGATAGTTTTGCGTCTTCGCGTCGGTGAACCCATACCGAATGAGGAACGCGTCATCCGTTTCGTCCGGCGGATTGGCCCGAATGACCGAGGCCTGGGCCGTCCGTCCAAACGCCCAATACCGCGCCTCCCCGAGAGCGAAACACGCCGACACCACGAACGCCACGCCGAACACGGCGCACAGCGCACACCCCCACGCAGCCGGGTCGCCGTGCTCCTCCTTCCAGACGGGGCGATTCCAGGCGTAGCGACTCCAGCCCCAGCCGTCCTCGAGATCGAACAAGTCCCAATACGACACCGACAGCCTCCACCCCGAGCCGGCCTTTTTCCGCCTTCAGGCCCCGCCATCCCAGGATAACGCCGCCCACCTTCAACCGGATCAAAGGGAAGCACGCGGATCAAAAGCCGGCGCCCGGAGTCAATCGTCCTGAGAAGGACTGGCATCTTGAGAAGAATCTGGGGGCGAACTGAAGCGGTTCGACCCCAGCCACCCAGCCCCGCCGCAGAATTGCGTTTGAGAAATAAGCGGGTCGGGGTCAGCCGCGATCGCGAAGCGGCAGGAACGTTCGCTCTTTCGGTCCCGTGTAATTCGAGCGGGGACGAATCAGTCGGTTGTTTTCCGTCTGCTCGATCACATGCGCCGCCCAGCCGACGACGCGGCTGGCGACGAACAGCGGCGTGTAGAGTTCCACAGGCAGGCCCATGTAGTGGTAGAGCCGGGCGCTCGGCCAGTCGAGGTTGGGGGGCAAACCCTTCTCCGCGCGGACGTGCGATTCGATCGTGTCGGCGATCTGCTCGAGCTCGGTTGAGCCACTCTCTTCGGCGAGCTTGCGGCAATGCTCGCGCAGGATTACGGCCCGCGGGTCCCCGTCCTTATAGACGCGATGACCGAAACCCATGATCCGCCGCTTCTTGGCCAGCGCGTCACGGACCCATTCTTCGGCCACATCGGGCGAGGCGACTTCGCCCAAAACTTCGATCACGCGTTCGTTCGCGCCGCCGTGCAGCGGCCCTTTCAGAGCGCCGATCGCGGCAGTGATCGCCGAATACATGTCTGATTGCGTCGAGGTGACGACCCGCGCCGTGAAGGTCGACGCATTGAATTCATGCTCGGCGTAAAGGATCAGCGACACGTCCATCGCCTGCTCGTGCGCCGGTGACGGCTCCTTCCCCGTAATCAAATAGAGGAGGTTGCCGGAGAAGCCCAGCTCGGGATTCGGGCTCATCAGCGGCAGGCCGCGAGCTCCGCGATACCGAGCGCCAATCAGGACGGGGATTCGTGCCAGCAACCGAATGGCCTTAGCCCGGTTGGCGTCGATGCCTTCATCGTCGAGCTGCGGGTCGAAATGAGCCAGCGCGCTGACGCCTGTGCGCAGCACGTCCATCGCGGGGACGTGCAGCGGAATATGCGCGAGAAACTCGAGGATCGAGGGGTCGACGTCTTCAGACTCAGAGAGCACCGACTGAAAGTCGGCCAACTCTTCTTGCGAGGGCAAGTCGTCGTAGAGCAGCAAATAGGCGACCTCGAGGAACGATCCGTGCTGGGCCAGCTCCTCGATCGTGTAGCCGCGGTAGGTCAACCCTCCTTCGACTGTCGAGACGGCTGTCTCGCCGGCGATGACCCCTTCGAGACCAGGAAAATAGCGCTCGTTGCTCATCAAAAGTCCTCGAAAACCGCTTCGCCTCGTGACCAACCAGCCAATCGTTGTGCGTCGCGATTCTAACCAAACTCGGGATTGAAATCCGCTAGCAAGCGGGCTGATAGGCCCTTGAAATCCCCGACGGTTGCGGTAAGCGACCAAACGCAGCTGTTCCGACGTCTCAAGGCACGCAAGACGAAATAAACCGACCCGGCAGCTTTCAATAGTGAGGCGGCTTCTCTGCTTCCGGGTCGCGCGTTTCAGGCGGCGCGGGACTTTCGCGATCGAGCCTCCACTCGAGTCGTTCCACCACCACGCGCAAGGCTTCAAGCGCCCGGTGTTGGACCACGAGCGATTGATTCAACTGTTCGACGTCGTGCTCCAATTGCATGAGCGCCGTCTCGAGGCGAATCAAACGTTCGTCAGCAGAGTTCTCGGACGGCATGATGTTTCTCGAGCTGGGGCGGCTTGGTCCAATCGGACGATTTTCAGAGCGTCGGTTTTCCTTCCGTCCATCCGATTGAGCATAATCGACGATCCGGCCATTTGACGGCAAACCCACGCACCCCTGAGGCGCCCACTCCGATGAGATCTGTGCTGCGACCCTTCCGAGCCCACTACGGCC
>DASRXU010000083.1:0-20441 GCA_035687365.1 Planctomycetaceae bacterium
TCAATCGTTGACTGCCTTCGGTCGCAGCCTGCAGCCCGATGACATTGCTGCCGAGGCCTGCCTGCTGATCAGCGAAGAGCGTCCGCCGGCCCGATTGCAGTACGCGCTGAAATCGGTTTGGCCCAAGGCCCAGATTTTCCCGGTGAAGGATTGGGACGAGGCGCTGAAGATCGCCGCCGGCGACGGCAAGACGCCGAAGACGGCTGTCGTCGTCGACTGGAGCCGCGGCAACTCGCGCCCCGCCAATCCCACAGGCGCCCGCTGGAGCGCACCTCCCATCGGCAACTCGCAGTTTTTCGAACAACGACCCCTGCGAGCGTATGTGCTGGTGTGGGAGTAATAGAGGAAGCAATCCAAAATGTTGGGTGGCACTGGCGGCTTGTCCGCCAGTGTCTTGGTCGCGCGTCTCACATACACACTGGCAGAGCCGTCGGCTTGGGAAAAGTGTGCCTCGCTAACAAACTCCCTCGTTGACTGGTTCATCCGGCGCTCTCTCAACGACTCGCGCCCGAGTTGACGCTGGCGGCTCCGGATCGGTTTTTTGGATCCGCCAGAGCCCCGCGATCGGCGGTTCTTGCCGGAACTTTGAGCGCCGGGGGGCTAAAACATCGCTGCGAGTAAAAATATCTGAAAAGAAGAGATTCCGTGTTGACGCGTTTTGGCAAAAGGCTTATTTTCCCGCCCGCCAATCGACTGCCTCATATCGGTTCGCCGAAAACCTGACCTCACAAAACATCGCCGGCAAAAAGGAAAACGCACCGCGTTTGTGGTGACCGACGCAATCTTTTCGCGCGGCCCTTGATCCAATCGCCCCCGGAAGCGACAGGTGTCCTAAGCCCCCCTGGGACCCGTCGCTTCCGGGCTTTTTTATGCGCTGGCAAATCTCAAAAGAGCCGCGCACGAAGTCAGCGGTTTCCTGAATTTCTGAATTCTGATTTTTTACAGGAGAGCGCAGAGGACGCAGAGGCTCATAACAGCGACCCGTCTTACCTCTGTGTCCTCTGCGCCCTCTTGTTCAAATCTTTTCTACGTTGAATCTTGACGCCGTCGCTCGCGCGGAGCAGGTCGGCCGCCGAAAACATCAGCGTTTGGCCGGGCTTGTGTGAGGCAACGCCGCGGCGATTCTTGAGGGCAGAAAAGCTACGCCCGTTCGCCAGATTCAATAGCGCCGCCCAACCTTTCGAATCGAGCGTCAATCCGTCGACGATGCACGCGCTGTCGGCCAATCGGATCAAGCGGTCGAGAATCCGGCGGCCCTGTTCCGATTCTGCCACCTTACGGATTGTCCCCAGTGCCCAGTTGAGATTGTCGATCAGCTCGTCGAGCTGCGACGGTTGGGGCAGGGGAGGAGGCGGCGCGGGCGGCGGCAGCGACGAAATCTGCTGCCGTTTGCGGGCTTTTTCTTGACGCTTGCGGCGCGCAGCGTTAGCGTAGCGGTTGTTGGCCACGAGTTTTTCCCATCTAGCGGGGTCAACTTAAAGCCGGCAACACGGAGACCCTCGGGCGCTACCACGCCCGGGGGCTCTTTTTTTGCGCCGGCCGTCCGAGCGGAGGCAGCCGCTCTTTGACGATTCATTTAGCCCTTCGGCGTCGAGCCACTCGACTCCGTCAGACGTCAGCCCATACGGCCCTCTCTTTCTCTAGTCCGTCGGTCGCACATTCGATCCATTTCGCCGTTCCAGCGCGCGGCGCGCAAACCCGCGCGCTCTCAGGGTGGAAGGGGGAGGATCGAGTCACGCAGCAAAATCTGGGCGGCGGATTGCGGCGGTCTGCGGACGAGATGGAAGACTCGCGGACCCAAGAGTGGAGGCCGTGCCCGACCCGCGCCGACGCGGATCGGCCGCCTCCTGATTGAAGCAGCCACGCAACGAATCGCGCCGCGCGCCGCCGTCTTAAGACGAGTTACTGCCAGAGGAGCAGACACCGTCGAAAGAGGTAAGACGGTTCTATGAGGTAAGACCGGCCCAAGGCGGTCCCGCTGCCACGCAGTCTGAGCGCAGACCGCATCGTGCGATCGTTTCGGCGTGGCTGGAAGTCGCGAAATCCGCCTCGGCGCAAGCGACAGGCAGTGATCCATCGTCGGGATGATGGGGTGCGAGCACGTTCTGCTGCTCGCTACAGGCCCGGACCCTGCCGGAACAAAGGCTGCCTGCCATGGCGTGTACGTGTGTTCAGTATTTGGTTAGTCGCATGATACCGCGCAGGCCATCGAAAACAAGACTGAATGACTCCACAAAATCTGGGGCAGTCGCGGGGCCGATTCACAAGTCGTGCACGGCGACACAAGCGACGTCGAGCGTTCGAATTCGAACCACGCGCCTTCCCACTCGTGGTACAATCGCGGCGTGCCCTTCGTCGTCAAGCTAACCAGTCGTATCGGCGGTGTCTCTTGGCTGAGCCCCGCCAAAAAGTCCGGCATTCGCGAGCTTGCCAGCCGCGAGAGCGCTGAAGTGTTCCATAAATACGAAGACGGGAACACCGCGATCCGCAAGTTGCCACCCGCATTCAAAGGCATTGGCCGCACTTTCTCGGTCGAGCCAATAGATTGAATGTCGGCATGAGCAACGAACCGACGACAACCTCGAAGACCATTGCGGGGCTGATCGGCCCCACCTTGATCGCAATGGCCGCTTCAGTAGCGAATCCCAGCCTTGCGACCGTGCTGATCGAGCAAGGCTCTCGCGACCCCGTCCTCATCTACGTGACCGGCATCCTCATGTTCGTCGCGGGGCTGGCTATTGTGCGAGCCCATCACCGCTGGGTTGCAGCGTGGCCAATGCTGGTCACTGCTCTCGGCTGGCTCGCCGTCATCGGCGGGCTGTGCCGGATGTTATTTCCCATTCAGCTTGGCGAGGCCGCAGCGAAAATCGGTCCGCATACCGGCTTGACGCTTGGCGCTGCCGCTGTGTTGTTCGTAGTCGGCGTCTTTCTTTCCTTCCAGGCGTACCGCCGCGAATAAATCCACCCGCGAGCACTACGCGGCCTGTGGGTTGATCCTCATGCCGGCCCCTTTTGGAGTGACGACGCGAATGGGGCTGCGTCGAAGTCCCGCTGACACGTTACGCGTGCCAGCGTCGAATTCACGACAAACCGAACTCGATCGCCCCGGGCGGGGCGCTCACCAAAGGATCAGCCTGCGAACGGAATCGCGTAAAGCGCAAGAGTCGCGCACGCAATTGCTGCAAATACAACGGTCCAGGTGATCCACGCTCCCGACTTATGCTGACTGATGATCATGCGCGCAAGCTTATCCGACTCGCTCCTCCTGCCGCCATTGGTAGTAGCACCACGAGCCAAGAAGAGACGGCGTTGCCGATCGGGCGTCGGTCCGGGCGGATCGGCGCAGCGGATGACCGGAGCAAGCAGCAAGAGGCAAATCGCGACAGGCATCGGTGCGCTCCCTCTTCCAGTGACGATCGCCAATGCGATCCACTAGGAACGTCTTCGGAGGCCCGCGAGGGCATTGATATCGGAGCGGCACGGCCGCGGCAATACTCGCGCGTTTACGCAAGTCCGGTGTGGTGATTTATCCCACGGCCCCGGTGGTCGGTCGATCGGATTCGAACGCGCCACAGAGCGCAGGCGGAGTTCCGCTGCGCCGAACGGCTCAGCAGCCGTCCCGATCCAGTGACTCGGTCGACGCCCTGCGCCGTTACTTTTACGACGCAACCCAGGTGGATCACTTCTGATCCATCGTTCAATCCCGACCTCCGAAAGCGAACCCCATTGCGAAGAGAGCGAGGCAGCAAGCAAAGGTAATATATGCGACATCACGGCTGACGGCGCCACCTGCTTTCCCGAACCCGAAGTGCGGACCGAGACCGTTCCAGAGCCACAAACCGGCGGGGACAGTGATGGCCCCAAATAACCAGAGTTGCCAGTGCGCTGCTCCATGCGTCAGCATCACTTGGGAGTCTCCCACGTGGGTGAACGAGTCGACCGCGATGTAGGCGCCGTTGGCGACGAGACAGAAGCCGGCGAAGAATCTCAGGACGAAATCACCCCGCAGTCGAATGGCGCGGGCCGCCAGCCAAACTGCCAGCGGGAGGGCCGAGCCGACGATCGGTCCGCCCCAGACAACGACGAGAGGACTGGGAGCCTCGGCCAAACCGGTTCTCGAAATAGTAAACGGATAGAGCACGACTTTGGAGACGCGGCCACCCGTCAGCCACGCGGCCGCGACATGCCCGAATTCATGGACGTCCTGCAGCCCCAGCCAGGAACCGTAGATGGTCGAAAAAACGAGGACTACCTGATGGGCGCGATTCATTGGTTCACCGAATCCTCGGACGATCAAACCGTCGAGGTCAAACCCAACAGGGGTTCGAATCGCCTCAGGATGGAAATGTGAGAGTGTTAGTCGCGAGTTGTCTACGGGTGAAGCGTCTCGACCCAAAAACCGAGATACCAAAACATCGCCTGATCGGCTGCCGGCCAATAGCTGAGCAGTCTCTGAAGTGGCGAATAAAAGGGCGTGATGAATCCCCACGCAGGGTAGTGAGCAACCAGCCAATAGGCAGGCCCCAAGCTGAGCACATAAATCATCGGCAGCGCCCCGAGGACAAAGGGCCACCACGTCCAACGTCGTCTGCCGTCCGTTTTGTTGGTCATGGGAGTCGTGTCCGCGTTTGAATCACGGTTTTTCGCGATTGGCACGGGAGAAAAGTGAAAGTTGCAGTTCGGCGGTTTATTCAGTTAGGGCAGTGCTCGTTTTATTGCATCCCCAGCGCCGTGCATCGTGCGATCAACGGCAGGCGAGTGGTCCATGCACCAAACGATTGGCCAGTAGACGACCCTCAGAATCGACTCAGCACGCTCATTGGAGATGAGCTTCGCGTCGACACAGTAGGCGAACCCGAACGCCACCGGGAAGATGCTCAGGGCATAAATCAAGAGCGCACCGGCCATCCACCAGATCCAGGCCCGCGATCGTTTCTTCCTTTCGTCGTTCATGCCGTCATCGCCTTGCGTAGGCGCGGGAGTTCAGCGGTGCAGACAGATTGCCACTGCTCTCAGGAGAGAAACCGCGCCCAGAGCGATCACAAAGCAGGTGAAGGTCCCCACCCTTCTTTTGGACAGCAAACGCAGGAGAGTTGTCAGCAGCCCAAGAATGGCGATCGGGATTCCGATTTTAATCGCGAGGACCCAATAAAAGCTCATGCCATCATTCTAGCGGCGCGCGTTGGGGCTACGCAGCTTTGCCGCGGAACCACTCGCACGACGGTCCCAAACTCCAGGAAAGCGTCGGCGCAATCACGTGAGTCGCAAACCCAGCGACCGCGCAGGCAACAGCAACAGCTAGAAGGATTGGCGCCAACGGTTCCGTCGCATCGCGGTCACACTAGCGGCGGATCGCCCAAGCTCGGGCGGCTGCACAAAGAGTTATGGCTAATTCAAACGCGACCACCCTTGCCCTGAACCTGCTGGAAGGGCGGGACCGGGTGGTGGGGAATTTTCGTGTTCTCGTAAAAGTAGGAGCGGAAGCCCCCAACGGACCCATACATCAAGCTGGTGATTAGCCCAGCGCAGAAGAAGATCAGCGTCGGAAGAACAACCCGTCGTGACAGCATGGCGGTCTCCCAGTCAGATCAGTCCCCGGTTCGTCGGCTCATACCGCGATTGTACCGCCTTATAAACAGGAGCTGGGCGGTTGACTATCAAAATCGCGATTCATGGCAGTTGAATGACAAGCCGCTTCGATCTTCGCATCATTCCTCCAGACTCCGACGCGCGCCATGTTGTCGGCCCAGCTTCGGACACCTGCAGCTTGTTGTTGTGTTTTTCGTCCTCGAGATGCGGCAAAAAGTCGGGGGCTCAAGAAAGGGGCCGCCAAGAGTGGTCGGGAGCCTCACTAGTCGCCAGCGCCGACAACGAACGTCTCACGGCCGTTCCTCAATGCCGGTACAATCGCAGCAGCCTTTGGGGCTTTGGGTTCAATCCCTTGAAATCCGATACGGAGAGCCTTCCATGTTGCGCCGCTTTGTCATGTTCTCGATACTAGGAGTCGGATCGCTGGGCGCTCTGGTCATTGCAAAAGAGGAGCCATCCGAAAACCGGCAGGGAATTATGATTCACTCGACGACGACCCCGAACGGGCCGGCGATTCAAATCGAAGTTGGCGATCGCGTGTTGCTGGTGCCAAGCCTAACCGTCAGAGGAAAAAACCCGGACGACTCGTACCCGATCACGGTGGCGACAGACGGGAAGTTAAGAATTCCAGAGGAGATCTTTAAAGAGCGGCGGATCTCCCCAAGCCTACAACAAATAAATGCACTACATGACGCGAAATCTCTGGTAATCCTTTACAGGCTGCCGACCAAAAGAGAGTCGAGTCAAGCTCCGGACCCTGCCATCGACTGATCAGCGCCCAGATCTTTTTGAGTAGCCACCCGAGTTTGGGTCCGTCCTCCGCCGCTAGAATGACGGCATGAGAACCGGTCGCGATCAGCTGGTCATCCTGTGCTTCATGTTAGAACTCGTTCCCGCAACAGTCGTGTTTGCCTTCGCGGCCCCGCTGTTTCGCTGAACCCTCTAGGGACGGCATGAGCGACGAAGCGAAGAAACGGTCGCGGCGGTGGATCGGCTGGGCTGCAATCGCAGTGCTGGTGCTGTACCCGCCGAGTTTCATTCCGGCTTGTATCGTCGCTGATTGGTGCCGACACCAGGGAATTGAAATTGGGCCGCTATTCGACATCGTCTATGCGCCGGTCATTTGGCTGTTGGCGACCTTCCGTCCCCAGATTTAACAACGCCCGTGCCAATCGACTTTTGAAGCAAACGCGCGCGACCTTTGGGACAAACGAGACCTCTGAGGCAAAACCAATGACCCCACAAAATCTGGGAGAGCCGCAGCGCGAATTCACAAGCACTCGGCGCAACGAACTCGCGGGTCCCGTCGGTAGTCTGACGGCGTGATCGAATACGAGGTTTTGCCTTTTCGGCCAAAAAGGGCTTCAATAGTAGGTATGGGCACCTGGCAACGCTGGCAATGTCCGAAGTGTGGGACCCGCTGGGAGGCTCCGCTCGGACACGAACCCAATGTCTGCCCGCAATGTTCTTTGGCGAAGGGCCCATTGCCCCCCGCTTCCGATGCGCGGAGCTTTCAAGATTTTGTCTACGGCCAAGCCGCTGAGGAGACAGCTGTCACGGTTGGGCCTCGAAGCCGCAGTGGCGTGGCGAGCAAAAGGCAACAAAGTCGAGTGCCAATTGCGGCGCTGGTCACCTGCATTTCGTGCGTACTCGCGATTGCGGGGCTCATCATCTGGCAGATGTCGGGCCGCGGATTTGAGTCCAAAGCGGGTAAGGCACCCGCACGCTTAACGCAAGATAGGTGAGCGATGTGGCGGGCTTATAGGACTCTGAGGCTCAGCGTGTGGGCGGTGATTTTTGTGGGCGCGGTTGCGATCGCCATCTGGCGTGCTCCCTTGGCGATGTTGCCTTTCGTTGCCGTAGCACTCGGGCTGTGTCTGCTCTTGGGGTGGTGGGCAGCTCCCAAGAAGGCTCCTCGTGCAAGCATCGATGATATCTCTAAAACAAGGCAAGTTTGGGGAAGTGGAATTTCCGGGCCAAATCGGGAACGCGAGTGGTAGCATGGGCGACGAACCCGAATTCCGGCGAAGAGCCGACGAAGACGAAGAAGTGGCGTGGCAGCGCGCCGCACAGTCCAAGCACGTCAAGAGCGACGAAACGGCTCCTCAATCCCAAGCGAGCAAGAAAGGCTGGAAGATTCTCGCGTGGATCCTGATTTGCGCGGGATTCGCCATCCTCATTGCGGCGAACACTGTGACCTGGTCCGCTTCCCCCTTCGAGCATGAGCTAACGGCCCTATTCCTGAGCGTTGTCGGAACCGCGGTATTTGTAGTCGCGTTCTTCGTCAACCGGCGAAGCAAGCGAGGTCTCTAGTAGGCGACGGTTTCGACCCGGTGTCCGCATGCCTGACAACGACGGCGCGAGCGACGAACGCCCGGCCGGCGACCAAAAGTCTGAACCAGACGAACTGGCGGCCGAACTCATCCGGCGCGTGCGGCGGACGGAATCGCGACGACTGGCCCGCATCTACACCGACATCCTCAGTGAGGGCGCGCAAAAAAAATCGCGCGAAGAAGAAGAGCGCGAATGGCAGGCCGCAGTCCAGCCTGCCGACCTCGGCGAGCCCGGCTGGGGTGCGGAATTGAAGAGAGGCACGCTGTTCGCACTCGCAGTCCTGCTTCTGCCGCTTGGTTTCGTGGTGACTAGTGAGTGGCTGTTTCCGCACGCCCTTTCCCTCAAGCCTGAGGGGATTGCGGCTCTGATGGCCGCCCTAATCATTCTGGGCTGCCCCGCCGCGTTCCTGATCGGCATGCTGACTACGAAGAAACGTTCGCCAGATTCGACCGACCGTGCCCGCTAGAATGGCGACCTGTTGAGCACAAACCACGGCCTCGACAAGACACTGGCGGACGAGCCGCCAGTGCCACCCGACGCTTCTCCCAACAGGAAAATCGTGATGAGCTCCAACAAATCGCTGACCTGCGGTGATTGCCAAGTCGTTTTGCAAAGCCTGGGACAGCTCCCCGTGAGAATCGGCGGAAGCTCGGGGGGCTGGCACCTCCTGCTGGGTGAATGGGCCGATGTGAGCGAAGGCATTCGTCCCCTCGACGCCTACCGCTGCCCACAATGCGCACGCCTGACATTCTACGACCACGACTTCAGCTTGCCGGAGCGATAATCCGATTGACCCCCTGATCGTCGACGAAATCGCACGCGGAACGACGGCGAAATTTTTGCGGCCACCGCTGCTCCGCGGATAGAATGCCGGCATGAGCAATCTTCCCCCGCAGGATTTCGAGGAAGAGGACGAACGTCCGGGAGTGCTCGGGCGGGTCCGGCCCTTCGCGAAAATTGTGTTTGGTTTCCTGGCCGTGTTGGCCATCGTCACGTTCGCCGTCGGTTTGTGGCACATCGTCGTCGACGTGTGGGGCGAGATCTCTCCCCGCTAATGCTCGCCGGATCAGAGTATGATCACCTCTCGAGCGCACAGCGGCATCGTGTGTCTGCGTTAGGTAGGACCTTGAGGATCGCAAAGTGGATAAGCTCATGAACCTGCTCGGAACTCGTGTTGTGGGAACTGTTGATCAGAATGCCGCTGCATTCATTGCGATCTTCAGTCTCTTGATCTATTTGTTGCCCGCGATCATTGCCGCCTACCGCAATCATCCCCATTCGCTTGCGATTCTTGCCTTAGACCTGTTTGCGGGTTGGACGTTTGCCGGATGGATGGTGGCCTTGGTGTGGTCCTGCATCGACCTTTCGCGGTCGCGCGAAGCCAACAAAGACCCAGCCGACTCGCGGACGTCGCCCTCGATCTCAAGCTGACCTGTGAGGCGCCTAATTTTCCTTCCACGGTTGGATTCGGGTGGCACTGGCGGCTTGTCTGCCAGTGGCTCGAGTGAAGAGTGCTGGGGACATCCGAAAGGACACTGGCGGTCAAGCCGCCCAGTGCCACCCAATCTGTGTCGCAGAATGACCGTCGCGCAAAACGACAGCCGTGATGAAACGAACGCCCCAAAACCCACGCGATGATTCAATGACCGACAAACCGGATCGCGCGCGGTGGGGCAGAGGGGCGTCGAGCTGGGTGGTCGTGCTGCTGGCGTTCTACGTTGCCAGCACGGGGCCGGCCTGCAAATTCTGCTTTGACTACCACCACTCGCCCAGGCCGCTGCTGTTTGTCTATCGGCCGATCTGGGAGCTGTCACGCTTCTCATTTCCCGGCAAAGCCCTGTCAAGTTATTTGAGGCTCTGGGGATCGCATTGGACAGCCGAGTATTGGGATTGCGATCATGGCGTGATCATCAAGTGATCTCAGCAACGGATCGCGATCCCCCTAGAATGACGGGCATGAGCCATTACGAACATTATCTGAGTCGAGGCGGGGCCAAGCGACTCGGCTTCGGCACGAAGCCGGATGGCGAGATTCATCCCCTGAAGGCTCTCGCGATCGTTTTCTTGGTCCTCGGCGGTATCCCGTTTCTTGCCTCGATAATCAGTCCAGTGACCGGCGCGATCTATCGATGGTTCTTCGACTGAGCCATTTCGTCAAAGCCGCGTTCGACTCGCATATCTCGTGATTCGCGTTTCAGTTTCCCATGCGTTGTGATCTCGGCCCCACACTGCGCTCCCGCTAGAATGGCGGGCATGAAGGACGAACCGAGACAGCCGGACGCAACGCGCGGGCACCCGTTTCGAGTGGGCAGCATTGCCATCGTGATTCTGGCGCTTTATGTCGCGAGCATCGGGCCGGCTCACTTGTTGCCCTTGAAACCCCGCACGTTGTTCCGGACGACGCGTTACGTCTATTGGCCGATTTGGCAGTTGGCGGGTGGTTCGCGATCGATCGAGTCGGCCCTGATGTCTTACCTCCAGATGTGGTCGCCGCCCTTCAAAATGGAGCACGTCGAGGGACACGGTCTGGTGTTCCGCGTCGAGGGTCCGGGAGCGATGCCCTAAAGCCGTGGATCCAAGCGCAGCATTCGATCTGACGTTGGTTCGTGGAATCGCGACAGGACGTGACGGCTGTCTCAAGATTTCTCGGCGATCAGCCGCAAGCTGTCGCCTTGAGTGGTTAGCTCGGTCCAGCGGGCTACAAGGCCGGCGAGAACATTCCAACGTAGAACGCTCGGCCTCCGAGCGCGCGTCGCCATGCGGGCCGACTTCCGGATTCGGCCGCCCCGTCCGATTTGCTCGATGGACAGCACGCGAAACCCGGTCGCTTCGACCATGCGGCTCAGAGTCAGCGGAGTGAAATGCGTCAGATGCCGAGGCAGGGCGAGCCCCGTCCAGTTTTGCTGGAAGTGACGAAACGACCAGGACGCAAAATTCGGCACGCCGACGACGAGGATGCCTCCCGATCGCAAAGCGTCGCCGGCCGCTTTTAGCACGTCTTTGGGGAAGGGGACATGTTCCAACGAATGCCGCATTGTGATCGCGTCGAAGGACTCGGGCGGGATATCGGGATGCGGCAAAGTTCCGAGATGCGCGCGGATTCCCATTCTGGCTCGCAAGGCGTCCACGACTTGCGGAAACAGATCGATCCCCTCGACGTGCCAGCCGAAGTCACGCATCACTGCCAGGAAGTCATCGCCCCCGCAACCGAAATCAAGCAGGCGTCCGGGCGCGCGAAAAGGCACCCAGTGTTGACGGTCGCGACGACGTCGGAAGACGGCCCGGGCCAGCAGGGATTGCACAGAGGTGCGCTCATCAGCGATCGGAGATGGGTAGCCATAGCGGTGCTTCAGCGCGGCGTGCTCCAGTTTCCGCCGCCAACCTCCGAAACGAACGGCCGCCGAGTCTGATTCCAAATGGGGAGCGTAGTCGGCCGGATAGAAGAGCCCGAGATCGCGGACCGTCGGTCGGGGATTTGTGAAGGCCAGTCGGCAGTTTCGACAGCGCACAACGCGGAAGTTTCCGCCGATTTGCGTCAGGTGATCGTGACCGATGACGACTGTTTCATGATCGCCGCCGCCGCACAGCAGGCAAGCGACGCTCTCCAGTTCCACGGGGATTTGCGGTTGTGCCGGACCTGCAGCGGCCAAAGGTAAGCGCGCGGACGTTACCGTTGTCACCCGAGACCCTCCTTGGCCATCCGTGAAAAATCGACAAATGTGCGGACGAGAATCGGCCCGGGAGTTCAACCAAGATCGTTAGACGCGCTGATCTCCTCAAAGATGACTGACACGAGGTAGTCATTGTGTTCGGTCGAAATGAAGGACAGAATTGAGGGCCGAAGATGAACAAACGCTAACCTGATGGCCGCATGAGCGCAAGGATGCAGATGCTCGAGCAAAACTCTCGTGATTCGCGCTTCAGTTGCCTCCGACGCGTTGCACTGGGTTTGATCGTGGCCGCGCTGTTGGCGGGCTGGCCGGGGCTCGCGATCGCCGCAAGTCGGCACTACCTGGTTGCCGGTCGAGTGGTCGCGATTGCGGACGGGGACACGTTGACGGTGCTCGATGGCGCAAGGCAGCGGCATCGAATTCGGCTGGCGGAAATCGACGCGCCGGAAAAGGGGCAGCCGTTCGGCACCAAGGCTCGCGAAAATCTCGGCAACAAGGTGTTTGGCAAGGACGTGCGTGTCGAAGTGGTCGATGTCGACGCCTACCATCGCGAAGTGGGCCGCATCTATCTCGGCGAGCGGCTGATCAATCGCGAAATGGTGCAGGACGGTTTCGCGTGGGATTATCGCGCCTACGACAAGTCGGGCGAATTCGGCGGCGTGGAAGCGGACGCTCGACGGCATCATCGAGGACTCTGGGCCGATCCTCGTCCTGTTCCGCCTTGGGAGTGGCGACGGGAAAAGCACCGTGCGATGTCGGCGCGGTGACTAGGGAGTCTGAGTGATTTCGACGCTGGTTGCGCGGCCCCCTCACCCCCTTCGCTGCAAAGGGCTGCCTAGAAAAGCCGCCCACAGAGTCAATTTGCCGCGAAAATACCCACTTACGCCAAACTTGCCCAGAAAATCATAGCAAGGGACGTACGGGTCCCACATCATGGCCGGTCGGAGGTGCAACATGGCGAAGCAGCGGACAAGATGCAGACATTGTCGGAAGCTGTTCAAAAACCGAGTCCAACTCAGCGGTCCCTTCGCGGCATATTTGGGCGACAGTTTTGAATGGTGCCCCTATTGCCGGGGATTGAACGTTATGAAGTCAACGGAATCAAAAGCAGACTTCAAATTCAGCCAGATTGCGGGCATTCCGCAAGATTCGTACTCGAAACTCGGGCTTAAGAATCGCGACATCGCAAAGGTTGGTGCGACCTTTGTGTTCAACATGCATCGAGTGTCAGCACTTGGAAGGCTTCCCGAGATGACGATGTTTCAATGGGCATGGCGCCTTGACCATAGCGGCGACGCTGAGCTTGCGTCGATGGGGTGCGGTCGCAGGGAAGCAAAGAGCGCTATTGATGTCATGCGCCGATTCCTGCTCAACATCGATCGGCTTTTGGACAGAATTCCCGGCGACGGGATGCAATTCGCAATTGAAAACGTGTTTTTCTCGATGATTCAAGGAACTTGGACCACCTTCGAAGTGTTGGCGGGTGATTTGTGGGAAGCCGCAATCAATGTCTGCCCACAACGCCTTTTCAAGTTGCATGGAAGAGAAAAGCGAATCGAAAAAGCTGTCGAAGACAGAATCGCAAGTGACAAGAAACTCATGGATAAGTCCCGAGTAAAAACAAAACATGTGCCACCAGAATCTATCGTCGAGAAAAACGAAAAGGAGAGCAAAAAGGTCGACTTGGTCGAGCTGGGAAGTGTCTCCGGCGACACCTTCGACCTGCGCAACAAAATGGGCTCACTGCTTCGGACGAAATATGAACTGAATACTCTCAGGAAAATTCGAGCGGCCTACAGCCTTGCCTTTGACCATCCTCCGGTTAAAGCGATCGACGATGCCCTAACGTGCCGCGCATTCGATGCCTTGGGTGCTGTGAGAAATGTAATCGTGCATAAGGGAGGAGTCGCTGATCAAGAATATGTGGCCAAAACGGAGGGCATTCCCAATGCCCCGCGATTGGCAAAGGGGCAAAAGCTCTCTCTCGACGGCGTGTCGACGTTCAACTTGATCAGTCTCGTAGTCGCGCAAGAAGTGGCTCTCTTAAAAGCTGTCGATGCGTTTGCCAGCGAAGTGAAGAGGGGGCGGCGTGTCTAACGACATCGAACTGGAAACGGTCCGCCGCCTTTGCAAAGTCACCGCAATTTGGGAGTCTCTTAGGCAAAGGCTCCGGAGAGCGGTGTGGGGGCAATTCCAAAATCGGGCCCACTTGATCTGTCGCGCTCAATCGCGCCCGCCGCTACAATGTCGGCGTTCCGTATCTCGATTCACGTGCAGCGATAGATGAGAGTCCATGGGTCGCAAACCGCTCGATCAACCGCGGACCTGGCCGGGGGCCGTGGGCCGGCATTGGCATCGGCTGCGTCGCGAACGCTTTGCGACACAGGCGGAGTTCGCGCACGCGCTGACCAAGCACGGGTACCACATCACGGTGGCCACCGTCTCGGAATGGGAGCGGGGCTTTCGCATGCCGAATCTGTCTGATCTGCCACTGATCGCCGCCACGCTCGACGTGCCGATTCAGTCGCTGATCCCCTCCAAGGCCTTTCTATCGAAATTCTGCGATTACCAGAAATAGCCTTGACTTGATATTATGGCAATGCCATATTTACGGGTGTCCTGGGGAGAGGGCACTCGGATGGCTTCGCAACCACAATCTCTGGATTCGGCCCTGCGACGCGTGCGGGAACTCGAACGCGAGCTGGCCGCGCTGCGGGCGTCGATCGGGACGCGCGAAACCGATACGGCTTACATCTGCGACCAAGTGCGCGAAGACATTGCCCGGGCGACGCGCGTCCGAGCCTGGCGTGAGGCGCACCCCTTCGGCTCGAGCGTCGCCCGCGAGAATCTGGCTGAAGTCGTGCTGCCGACCGAAGTCACGATTGATGCCGACGACATCGAGACGCTGCCCCGCCGCGTGCGTCTGCGACTGACCAAGGAAGGGGCCGAACTGCGCGTGACCGCCCGATTGCGTGCCGACGACGGCGAGCGCGTCGTGTACGCGGTCGAAGAGAGTGAGTAACCGAGCTGTGAAGGGGCAGGGGATGGACTTCGGCGTGCGTGAGGCTCTCGATCCGCGAAAGTCCGATGCGCAGATCGTGGCGGCCGCCCTCGAGCGGCAAATCGCCGAGGCGCTGTTGAGCCGCGGCGATTCGCATGAGTCAAAGAGCGTCTTCATCCCTCTGACGACCGCGACGATTCCGATCTGCGTCGAGAGAGGCCCGAGCGACGATTGGACTTGCTGCTTCGTGTTCGACCGACCCCAGGTCCACAGCGACGGCGTGGTCGAGTACCGGCTGCGCTCGTGGTAAGCGTCTTGGGCTACCGCACGTCGGCGGCCACATTGGCGTCGGCCGGCACGAAGTCATCGCAATTGATGCAGACCTTGAGGTCTGGTCGATCGTTGCGAAATCTTCTCACCATGCACGTTCCGTGCTTCGCGCATGCGTAGACGTCGAACGGCTGGCCCTTCATCCCGCAAGCGTTGCAGACGCCGACCTCGAGCGCCGCTCCGCGATGCTGGCAAGCTGTGGTGAATCGCGGATCCGGAATGAACTCGCGAACTCCCTCGCGATCAGGCAGGTTGCGATAGGGACAAATTCCACACGTCGCCAAAGGCACCACCCCGGGCTCGGGGTGCATGATCCGATTCGACGAGCATTGAAAGAATCCGGCTCGGACCATTTCGCCGCGTCGGGTGCATGGTTCTTCGATCATGCTGGGGTCAAAGTGACCGAAGCCGGCCACCCCTCGCACATAGACATCTGAATAAAAGCCGGCCAAACTTGAAACGGCAACTGATTTAACGTGATCGGCTGCAAGCACGCGATCTCTGCCAGCGGGCAAAAATACGGAATCGACGAAACGGCCTCAGCGCAGGCCCACCTTGGAGGCTGACCGACTGACGGAATGGCCCAGCCGTTTCCTCCCTCCGGCGTCGCCAAGAGAAACAGGAACCCTGGTCCCGGAACGTCGAAGATATATTTGCCCGACTTCACTCCGGGCGTGGCAGCGGCGTAGCAGCTCAGGGTTGCTAAAGGCCAGCCTGGTACCACGCCACCAATATCCAGACATACCGTTGGTAGCGGACCCACGTAGATCCACCCTGGGGCGCCGACTGTCAGAGTGTAGAGCCCGTTAAGCGATGTGCAGTCTGGAACGAGTGGTCCGTCATGACCATTCAGGTGATAACACGGACTGTCGGGCCATCCGGGAGGAGGAGTGAGGAGTTGCGTGCTTCCGAAAGCGATGTTCCCGAGAAAAGGAGTGCTCGGCTGGCAGGCGTTTCCTTCTTCGGGCGCCCCGGCATTGGGATTGTCAAGTGAGTGATCTACGGGCGCGTTTGCAAATCCGTCGATCTCCACCGTCCAAGCCGTAGGCCAGCTACATCCCCCGCATGTCGCCGTAACGCAAGGAGGCGAATTGCAATCCATCGGCGTGATCGTGATCGACGCCGGCCAGTCGAATGATCCGCTTGCGACCTCGAGTAAGTTGAAAGTGTTGCTTCCGGAACAATTGAACGGAGTCGTCAGGATGTAATAGACGTTAGTGCTCCACGTCATCATCGATGCGCCGGGCGCCTGCGGTCCGGTTACGGCGACCCACGGATTCGATCCAATATCAACTCGCCAGCCGGGCGCTTGATTTTCAATGAGCGTGCATCCGGCAGCCTGCAAACAGTGATGCCCGTTAGGGGGCCCCACCTGTGGCGTTTTCGAGGGGTTGAAGATCACCCCTTCGCATTCCAGAGACCAGCATTGAGCAAGGTCGCCCTGGCAATTTTGGCACCCGGTCGACGTTCCGCACGTCGCGCCGCATACCAAAGAGGCATCATCGAAGACGGCGCCGCCGACTGCCCAGAAGCCAGAGTTGACGGTGGGTCCGGTCGTCAGGTCGGGAATGGTATCGATTTCGGTCGCGATCACCTTTGAGTTGACCGAATAGACGACGCTGAATTTGTTGGAGGCCTGCGCCACCATGCAAATCGAGATCACGTCGCCGGTTTTCGGAACGACGGGAAGCGGTGATGCACGGGTCGCCACTCCGTTGCCGTCGCACTTCCCGACGGAATACTGCCGCGCGTTCCAGTCGGCGTAGAACACGACCCCGCCGCTGTTCACTCCGATGAAGACTCCCTCTTTCGTGCCTCCACCGGAACTCGCGATCGTGGTAGGCATCGTCAGCGATCCGCTGACCCACGGATGCCCGTCGGGCAATTTGCCGGTCGGGTCGGGAACGCTCGTTGTCTTGAAGAACGACCCGTCGCCGCCGGTCATTAACAACTTGCCGCCCGAGACTTCCCAAGTCGGAGCGCCACTGAAAGCGAACTGCTGAAAGTCGGCAATTTCGGTGGTCGAATTGAAGTGAAGAGGGCCCCATCCGCACGGCGACGTGCAGCACGGCTGACAGGGATTGAAGCGGTAGATCACGGATTCCCCAGCGTTCCGGGTGGATAATACTGAGTCGCCAGGTTGTCGCTGGGTCGCGGCTTCGAGATGGGCTTGTCGCTCGACGTCGTGGAACAGGCGGTTGCGACGATGACCCACTGATAAAGCGCCGTGTCCCACTCAATGAAGACTCTGGTGCCGGAGGCAAGCGAAGTATTGGCCGCCAGCCCCAAGCCTTCGATCGCGGGAATATTGTCCTTGATGTCGTTTCCAAGCGAATCGGTATAGGTGACGCTGACCGTCGTCGATCCGCCAGAACTCAGCAGTGTGTCGAGAGTGCCAGCCATGCCGAGTTCGAAGCGACCGCCTGAAACGATGCCCGTGACGAGTCCATAGACCGCAGTCACGACCGTGTTCTGATACAGATAGGTGAAATCGGAGAAGACGTAATACGGAGTCTGGCTGTCGATTGTGCCGCTCAATTCCTGATTTCCGACGACATTTGGAAACTGGAGCGACGTAATCTTGCGGGCGAAGTAAACGTTCGGCTGGGTCGACATCTTCGGGTAACCATTGCCGTCGTCGGCCGTCAAGAAGAACTGTGGCCTCTGCGGCGCCGGAGCAACCAGCGCGTACCCGTTCTGAGGCGCGGCGAGCATCACAAATCCGTCCGCGCCGCGGGTCCCCGTCCAGGACGCATTAGAGGGGCCGCAAAGTGCAAATGGCCCATCGCTGCCGTCGTTCTGCGATCCGCCGATCGCGAGCAGAAGGGGCGTGCTCTCAGTAGGTCGCGCGCAGACTCCATTGCCTCCGGCCGGGACCCGTGCCGCGCCGGTGATGTAACAGGCGAGTAGATTGATCGGGTCGCTTGGCTGGTCGCCGAGAATGGTGGGCGACGTCACACTGAGGTCGGAGCCGCTCGGATCGGGCACTCCCAGCCGGCGGCCTCGACGATCGAGAAGGGGGGAACGTCCTGGCCCGATTGATTCTGGAAACCGATCCACTGAATGCGGCCGGCGAATCGACTCGTCATTTCTCGCGACATGGCTCGACACTTTCACGGCACGACGGGCAAGCGGGAATCCGGCTTCGGCTAAAAGCCACCGCCGCGAGTATCCAAGACGCTGCGTCCGTCTTGCGTCTTGTCGGAGCGCGCGTGGCGGTCTTTTTCGTTACGCCGCCGCACGGGCCAGGGGAGGACGAAGGGATTGTGCTCGGTTGCCAGTGAGGCGCGGGTCATCGTCGAGCCGCCTGGCCCCGACGCGATGGTGTAAGTCACCTGCTGGATCAGGCCGTCGACCTGAATCGGCACGAGGCCCGCGTAAGGAACGTCGAACGAATCTTGCTCGATATATTCCTGAGCGGCCGCTTGCAGGTAGTAGTCGGCTTCCTGGTCGAGGTGGTCGCTGTTGGTGTTGTCGGTGAAGCCGGTCAGGTTGAACTGGTCGTCGAACGATCCGACCGCCTTCCCGAAGATGTCTTCGCGACGAAGGATCCGCGGTGGCGTCGGCACGGCCGAGTTGAGCTGCTTGTCTTTCGTATAGCGAAAGAATTCCCACGTATTCCGGTCGCGCACCGAGTAGGCGATCTTAATCTGGATGTTGGCCGGCACGTAATCGCCGTCGGCTATCGAATACAGTGTGTCGTCAGTGATGATCAGCCAGCGGTCTTCATCAATGTTGACGCCTCTGGTGTAAACCCAGTGAGTCGACGTCGGCGTCTTGGTTGTTTGCGCGTACCTGGAATCGAAGGAGCCCCGAATCTCAGGTAGCTTCGGCACGGTTTTCGTCGAGTCGTTCGGATCGAAGTGCGTATCGACCAGTCGTTTGTAGAGCTTCAGCTGACGAATGTCCGAGATGGTGGGGGCATTTTGGCCCGGAACCCGCACGGGCAGATCCAATCGCCACATTCTGTAGATCGATTTTTCCACGAGAGCCCGGATCTCGGGATCATCGGTGAAGCTAGGGAAGACCCCCGGCACCTCGTTCTCCCAGCCGAGGAGCGGCGTATAGCTCAGGTCGTCGATCTCTTGGATGGAACCGTCCGCGTCAATGCCGACGGCAGTCAGCGGAATGAAACCTTGATAGACCCACGGGCCGCCAACCAGCTTGAGCGAGCTGGGCGTGTTCGGCGGATCGACCCCTTGCGAGATGAAAGTTTGCAGGCCATTGTCGGGCAACGGCTGACCTTGTCCGATCGTCACGACCTTGACGCTGTCGTCGGCGAGCCAGTAGACGATGCGACAGCCGAGCCCTTCGCAAAGCGACTGCAATGCCTCGGCGGGGTTTGTGTACGACCAGTCGACTTCCGGGCGCGGGTCGTTGGGCAGGGCCGAGACGTCGTAGTTCTGTTCGTTCATCGCCTGCAGACAAAGCGTGGCGAGGTCCTGCGGCGACTGCTCGGTGCCCGGGCGGATGTCGGTACCGTCGGCGTCGCTCTGATTGGCCGCGCTCGAGTTGAAACCTTCGTTGGCGTTCTGCCCGCTTGGCAGACGCAAGTTGTAATGGCCTGAGATGTAGCCAAGCTTCCAGAGCCAGCGGCGATCCAGAATGGTCACGCGGGCGATGTAGCCCTTTTCGCTCTGGTCGATGTGCGCGCTGTCGACGAGACAATTCGGCAGTCGAATGGACTCGTTTGCATACTCGACCGTCAAGTCGCCGGTCGGTTCTAATTCGCCGACCAGCTCTTGTGGCAGCTCGATCGTACACTTGCCCGGGCTGATGCCTTGCGACAGGACATATTCGGCCTTGGTAAAAGTTGCCAGGCCGGGATAGGTGACGATGCCTTGCGGGTCGCTCATGCGGCCGTCCTTGTCAGCGTCAGGTTTTCGCCGAGTTCGAGGCCGGAGAGGTCGTTTGATTGCTCGAGGATCACCGCGAGTGACGTGACGACTTGATAGGGATCGAGCAACTGCGACGCGTCGCCGAATTTCTGGATCGGGTTGGTGACCGTTTTGGCTTGTTGATCCTTGGAGAAGTCGAGCACGCCTTTGTCCGCCACGATCGGGTTGCCGCCGATGGTGCCGGTCGAGTTCCACGCGACAGAACCCGATTGGTTCACCGTGAGATTGCTGACGGCTCCCGTGCCGTAAACAGTGCAGGCGCCGGCCGCTACGAGCAGGGTGGTCATGCCGCCGTAGAGCGTCACGTTGCCTCCGTTTTGCGTGACGGTCGTGAGCGTAGCCCCCGCGCCGACGGTCAGTTGCACGTCGCCGGCGACGTTTGACACGTAGCCGATGTTGAGGTTGTTGACGCTGGCCGTTTGCCCGGGGAAGAAGGCGATGCCGATTTGTCCCTTGTTCGCGTTGACGACGTTGCTGCCGCTCGTGCCGCGCCATGTGAGGGAGGGATATCCTTGCTCGAGCGGCTGCCCGGTCGCGTAGATGTTGAGTGTGCAGGCATTGGAGCCGACGTTGAGCTTGATGCGGCCGGAGCCTTGCCCCATGAGTTGTCCCACGTTG
>DASRXU010000084.1:0-7175 GCA_035687365.1 Planctomycetaceae bacterium
ACAGATCCCCTCCTCAAAGAAGCTGCCACATCATACCGGAACAGCCGTTCGAGGGGGGAACAATCAGAGCCCGGGGGCGGCCCCGCCAGTGGTCGACGAAGGAACCCGGTTTTGGCTGGCCGGACCGGCCGAACGATTGAGCACCGTTTGAACCGGCTGATGTCCGAGCACGCGTGTGAGACCGACCGCCTCAGCACACGCGGTACAGAAACGCGCGTAAGGGAGAGCGTCCAGTCGTTCTCGGGGAATCTCCTGGCCGCATTCTTCGCAACGTCCGAAAAGCCCCGCGTCGATTCGGCGGAGAGCCTCGTGAGCCTCGTTGACCAGGTACTCTTCGTTCTCCAGCAAAGTCGCGTTAACGTCCTGCAAAAACTCTTCGGTTCCCATGTCACCCAGATGCGTCGGAGCATTCGAGAGTTCACCGCCCCCTTGGTCGCCGCTCGGTCCGCGCGCCTCTTCAATGACAGCGGAGGCGTCGCTTTGCATTCGGTCGGCGAGTTGCTTCAGACGTCGGCGATATCCTTCCAGAGTGCGTTTATTCATAGCACGAAGCTTTCGTTGAAAAGCGAATCGATCGATCGCGATCATCCGAACCCGCGATCGCGGCAGCAACGCGCATCGTGCAAATGGCTTGCCGCGAGGTAAGGGGCTGCGCGTTCGGCTAAAGAATAGCCATCGGGCCGCGCGTGCAGAGAGTGTTCGTCCAGCGGTTGGCTGTCGCGCAGCTTACTCGCCGGTGAAGAACAACCGCTTGAGGGCGTCCATCAACCCCTGCGGCGTTCCCTTGCGAGCCTCGTCGCGAAGCGCTTCCAACGGCGGGTGCAGGAGCTTGTTGACGATTCGCTCAACCGTTCGCTCGATGCCGCGGCGCTCGTTGGCGTCGAGGCGATTGAGCTTCGCGAAGAGTTGGTCGAGTTCATCCTGGCAGACTTTGCGCCACCCCGCTCGCAATTGGGAAATGATGGGGCCGGTCGCCTTATGGTAGATATCGTGCAAGAACTGATCGGTTTCTTCTTCGACGATCCGGCGAGCGCGGTCGATTTCCCGTACGCGCTGCTTGCGATTGTTTTCGCAAGTGGCTTGCAGGGCCTCGATGTCGTAAAGAAAGACGTTTTCGTCGATGTCGGCCACCGCCGGCGCGAAGTCGCGAGGCGTCGCCAGGTCGAGAATGAACACCGGCTTTCCCTCGGAGGCTGCCCGAGCTGCTCGAAACCGCGCGACATCGACGATGGGCTGGGACGCCCCCGTGGTGCTCACGATCACGTCGGCGGCAGCCAGCCATTTATCGAGATCGTCGAACGGGCGTGCGGTTCCGCCCCATTCGGCCGCCAATCGCTGGGCCCGTTCCAGGCTGCGGTTGACGACGACAATCGCCTCTGCGCCTTCGTCTTTAAGGTAGCGGAGCGTTTCCTCGGCCATTTCGCCCGCCCCGATCACGAGCACGGTCTTGTCGGCGAACCGGTCAAAAATGCTCTTACCGAACTCACCCACGGCCACGCTCGCCACCGAAACGCGTCCGACCGCGAGGGCCGTCTCGCTCCGAACTCGGGCCGAGACGCGTATCGCTCCTTGGAAGAGCGCATGCGTCAGGGGGCCGCACGCGTCATTTTCCTGGGCGACGCGATACGCCTCTTTCACCTGGCTGACGATCTGCGGCTCGCCGAGCACCATGCTGTCGAGGCTGGAGGCCACCTCGAACAGGTGACGGACCGCTTCGGGCCCCTTTTGCCACAGCAGGGCGCCTCCCAGGTCGTTCTGCGGCACGCCGTGGAAGCGCGATAAGAATTCTGCCACCTGGTCCTGCGTCAGCGGCGCGCTTGATTCGTTCTGAGCCGCGTAAATTTCGACGCGGTTACAGGTCGAGAGGACGACGTGCTCGGACTGGGGAAACGTTGTCCGCAAGGTTTCGTAGGCACGCGTCAACTGCTCGACCGAGGCAAAAGCCAATCGCTCGCGCAACGCCAGCGGCGTCGTTTGATGGGTGCAGTAAACGACCTGCACGTTCATTGGCGCGTGGCCCTCTCGAGGTTGGCCGACCGAGGCGTCTCGGTCGACTCAGCATTGTGATGGGCCGGCGCCGACGTGTGCCCGTTAAACAAGACCTGCAATCCCAACAAGGTGACCAACACCAATCCGAAGGCCCAAATCGTCCGCAGAGCCACTTGCTTACCCCCGACATGGTCCGAGCGCAGCACCCAGATCAGAAACGCGACCATCACCAGCCAAACCAAGCCGCTGCCCACTACCAGCGGATCGGCGAAACCGATCGGGCCGGACGTGTGTCGTGAGAGATAAACGAGGCGAATGCCGGTCAGCATTCCGAGGGTCAGCAAGGGGAAGGAGACGATCACCGACCACCAGTTGAGCCGGGCGAGAGTCGCCAGGCTCGGCAACGACAAGGCGTTGGGCGCACCCTGAGCACGTTTGAGGCGACGGTGCTGCACGACGTACATGATGCTGAACAGAAAGCCGACGATGACACCGCCGATGCCAAAGACCAAGAGCGACGCGTGCAACATGCCCCAGCCGCGGAGGGCCCGTTCTTCCGCCCCGCGTCGGGCGATGTCGGTGGCGCCTGCCAGCGCCGGGCTGGTCGCCGCGCCTGCCAAATCGGACGCGCCGATCAGGAGCAGCACGACAGGCAACAGAAACAGCCCCATCGGCACGCTTCGACCGACTCCCGACAAAATGGCCGAGAGCGTCAGATCGAACACGACGGCCAGCCAAGCCAACACGAGCAGCCAATCGTGGCTGGAACTCAAGAGCGGCGGCAGGTCGGCGGCGTTGCTGCGGGCGACCAAATAGAACGTTTGAGCCGCGAGGCCGGCCAGCGCAAAGGCGAAACTCAGCGAGCGAAGGAGCCGGCTCCGCCGAGCCACGGCCAGTCCTTCGAGCGCGAGCGCCACCACATAACTGGCAAAGAAACAAAAGACATGGACGTTGGCCATACCCACATTATAAGCGGTGCTTCAGCCGCTCGGTCAGTGAGCGTCGGAGTCCAGGCCGTAGTCCTGAATCTTCTTGTGCAGCGTGTTGCGGTTGATCCCGAGGCGAGCGGCGGCCTTGGTCTGGATTCCCTGGCACACGCTCAGGACGTGCTGGATCAGAGTCTTTTCCGCGAGCGAGACGACATAGTCGTAAACGCCGCTGCCGGAACTTTCGGTATCGGTCATGCCCCGCGCCACTAATTCACGGCACAGAGACTCGACGTCTTTCGGCCTTTCGCGACCCACTCGCACGGGTGCCAGCCCGCGCACCTGCGGGGGAAACAGGTCCAGGGTCAGCGTGTCGCCCTGCGACAAAACGATGGCGCGCTCGACGTAGTTTTGCAGCTCGCGCACGTTGCCCGGCCACGAATAATCCTTGAGCGCGGCCAGCGACTCCTTGGGGATAATCGGTGCGGGGCGGCGATTCGCGGCCGCGTAGCTCGACGCGAAATACTCGACCAGCGGCGGGATGTCCTCGCGCCGATCAACCAGCGGCGGCAAATAGACGGGCACCACATTCAGCCGGTAATAGAGGTCCTCGCGAAAGCGGTCCCGCTCAATCTCTTCCAGCAGATCGCGATTGGTAGCCGCCACAATGCGACAATCGACCTGAATCGTGCGTGTATCCCCGACCCGCTCGAACTCGTGCTCTTGGAGGACTCGCAGCAACTTGACCTGCAGCGTGTAACTGACCGAGTTGATTTCGTCGAGAAAAATCGTGCCGCCGTGAGCCGCCTCGAAGCGTCCCGTGCGGTTCTCGAAAGCGCTCGTAAAGGCGCCTTTGACGTGCCCGAAGAGTTCGCTCTCCAGCAGGCTTTCACTCAACGCACCGCAATTGACCCGCACGAAAGGGCCGGTGGCTCGTGGGCTGAGGCGGTGGAGGGCTCGCGCGACTAACTCCTTACCGGTGCCCGTTTCCCCGGTCAAAAGGACGGTCGCATTGGTGGCCGCCACGCGGCGGATCAGCTCATAAACATCGCGCATGATCGCGCTTTGGCCGATCATGCCCTCGAAGCCGGGGCCGCCTTCGGGGTCATTTTGAGGTCGAGCCGAGTAGTTTGCGGTTGAAGATTGCAACATTCTGCCATCTTCGTAGGCGGAAGACTGATTTGCAACGGCGCCTTGGCAAAGTAAAAATGCTGGCAAGGTGCAGCCGGGAGACGCGATAGCGGCTTTAATGCTTGTGGGCGAGGCAATCTGGCCACGTGGACAGGCACTGACGTAACCAGGCGCGCAGTGGGGAGCGAAATCATCAAGGAAAGCAGCCCAAAAGCGAGACGCGGGTACCGAATCGGACTGCGGCGGCGAGTCGGCTACGGCAGCGGTGCCCCGGGGACCGCGATGCGTTCCAGCCGATTGGCGACGCGCTTCGGATTGGGCTTCAAAGTGCCCACCGCCACCGATAAGGCCGTGGCCAATTCGGGGCTTTGCGCGTCGTGCCATGCCGCTTCGAGTTGGGAGACCTCCGTGCGCGACAACAGCAGTCCGAAGCGCTGAATGTGTGCGGCAAGCTGGTGAGCCGCCTCCAGGCGAATCGCCGAATCGAACCGATCGGTCGATGCCACCTGAGCGAAATGTCGTTGCACGTCCCCGCGAGGAATGGCAGCGAGGGCCGTCATCGCGTTGGCCGAGGTCGTCCGATCGGTCGAAAGCGACATCAGCGAATTCTCAGCCACTTCGAGCGGGAAGATGTTTGTGCGATTCGTGCGTGCGATCTGAGCTAGCCAGGCCGTGGCTTCAGCGATTCGCTGTTCTCGACTGGCAGGCGTCGCGGCGAGAGCCAGGGCACGCTTCAAGAACGGTCCAACTTGCGATTCGATGCGGGCGGCGGTTGACGACTCGGCGACGTAATCAATTTGCGGATAGTGGGTGAGTGCTCCGGCCACCTGTTGTCGCACCGATTCGGGGCCATACATCACGATGGGGATCTGGGCGGTGCGGGCATCGGCTCGCAGATTCGAGATCGTTTGCGAGAGGGGCCAACGAATTACGTTGACTTGTACTGCGACTAAAACCACGTTGGCCTGATCGGCAGCCAGCTCGAAACCTTCTCGCCCGGTAAAGGCGGGCATGGCTTCGAAGCCAATTTGAGTCAAAAGCCCAGCAGTCTCGTTCGCACGCTCGCGATTCGAATCGATCACCACTGCTACCGGCGAGTGCGTGCCAGTGATCGCGCGGGTCAGAACCTCGACCACCCGCTGCGAGCCGCGAAAACGCCGATCGGGATTGGATTGCAAGATCGCCACGGCGGCTGCGTATTGCACGTCGGGATTCGGATCGTTCAGCGCGGCGATCACCGGCGAACGCGGCTCCTGAGAGCCATAGAGTTGATGCCGGACGCCCACCGCGGCCAAAGCTCGCAGGGCGCCGATCGAAACGGCCGGATTGCCTTGCTTCAATCCCAACGCGAGTGCATCGGCCAGGACATCGGGCCCGGCCGTAAGTGCCGTATCGTTAGCGCTGACGACTTGTGCTCCCGCTTCCCCTTTGGTCTGGGCGCGCCAGTCGAAGTCAGCCGCGACCAACAGCGCCTGTGTTTCTCGATCCTCCGGCGAGAGGCCTAATGCCTCGCGAGCGAACCGCAGCGCCGTGTAGGCGGAGGCAGCCGTCGGCGGCACCCGGTTGTCGACGACCAGCTTAGACTCGTCGTTCCAAGTCCAGAGGTCAGTCAAACCGTCGGTGGTGGGCCAGGGGATTCGGTTCGCCAGAGCCGTGCGTGCGACTTTTCTGAGTTCGGCCGCTGCACCGAACGACGGGGGGCCTTCGCCTTTTTCCGTCGGAAGGCCAAGCAAGCGGGACAGTGCCTGGCGTGCCGCATAGCGAATGCCGCTTGGCTGGTGTTCGTCGAACGCCGGAGACAGCAAATACGGCACGGCCTGTTTTGAGCCGAGGTAACCCAAGGCTTGGATCGCGGCGATGCGGACGGCTTCATTCGTCGATTCGAGCGCTCCGAAGAGTACGGGGACGACCTTCTGGCCCATGCGCACAATCGAGTGGACGATTACTTCTGCGTTTTCGGTTCCCTGCGGCGCCGCGATATGCAGCAACATGCGCGGGACGACCGACGGGCCGATGTTCTCGAGCATTTCCTGCGCGGTGTCGCGGTCAGCGGGCGGCCCTTGCAGGTTCTTGATTAACGTGTCGAGGTAACCCGTATCCTCGTTGCGCCTGCGGGTGGCGACCGTCACCCGGTCGGCGATTTGACCGCCGACCGGCTGCAGGTCGGGGTTGTGCATGAACCGCAGAAATAACGTCGGGCCGTACTTGTCTCGCAAGGACAGCAGCACGTCGTCCGACGGGTTGGCTTGCAGGAACTTGTCGAGATACCGCTTGGCCAGCACCGGCCGGTACAGGCGGTCGCATAACACGCCCGCGTCGAATAGCTCGACGGGCGTCTTGGGCTCGATCAGGAGGGGCGATTCCTCGGGGACGACCTCAGCGGGCCCCGCCGGAGCTTGGAGGGTTGGATTCGCCGGGGCCACGTTGGGCTTGGCGGCAGGCGGGCGCGGGCCTTTTGCCGCCTCGGGCTGCGCGAGCGCATACCCGCCGGCGAACAGGGCCAGTATCAGGACCGAGGTCCGTATCCTCACAGGGGCCATTCGCTGCTGGACTCCGTGACTCCCGGCCCGACACGCGGGCCGGCGTCGATCAAGACCTCGGAACCAAGGTCCCCAAAAGGGACGGTGGATACCGGGGAACCTCCGACCCGCGCTTTTCTTATCCTAAAACGTGTCAACCATTGAAAACAACACATTTCACCCATTTTCACATGGGAAACCAACCGACGGGCCCGGAATCGGCAGGCGATTCTTGATTTTTGGTGCGAAAATTCGCTCAAACACCTCGAACTTTGTTGACCCGCGCCTGGGCGCAGTCCCTCCGTAACGTCCCGCGGGGATGGGTATCGAATAGATCGGACCTTGCGAGTTCGCGCGTTCAACCCGGCGGCGAATCGCTGCTCAATGAACGCAATTTCGCCCGCAACCACGCAAAACTGACGGTTGTTTCGATTCTGCCGGTTGGGCAAATCTCTGCGCTGCGGCTGGGAAAATCGACTGCTACTTTTTCTGGGCGAAGGCCGCACTGAGCACGGCTCCGTCGAACGCGTAGGGGACGCGTCCTTCAGCAGCGTACACGTACAGGGCGCCGAGCAGGATCGTGTGCAGCGCGGTCGACACGATCGAAATC
>DASRXU010000085.1:0-8353 GCA_035687365.1 Planctomycetaceae bacterium
CGCGAGGGCCAGCGCCGGGGCCTCCTGCGGGGCCACCCGGAGGTTACGACGGACGGAGCGATTTCTTCGCGCCGCATCCGCCGATGCTGGTGCGCGACTTCGCCTGGTCGTATGTCGACGCGCCCAAGCCCCAGGAAATTAAGGTGCACGACATCATCACCGTGACGGTGAAAGAGGCGGCCGAGACGAACGCCAAATCGACCTACAACCGGCAACGCAACGGCCAATACACGGCTCAGCTCGCGCAGTTCATCCGCATCAACGCTCAGGGCAACCTCGACAACGCGGCACAGAATTCGCCCGAAATCGACGGCGAGTTGCAGAGCCGATTGCAGTCGACCGGCCAGGTGACGGAAAGCGAGTCGATGAAATATCGCATTGCCGCCACCGTCGTCGACATCTTGCCGAACGGCGTCCTGGTTCTCGAGGCGCACAAGTCGATCGTCGACAACAAGGACTTGTGGGAATACACGTTGACAGGCAAGGTCGATCCCAGGAAAGTTTCGCCCGACAGCTCGGTCTTAAGCGAAAACGTCGCTGACTTGAGCATCGCCAAACGCCAACACGGCAAGTTGACCGATTCGACCAAACGCGCCTGGTTCATTCACCTGTATGACTGGATCGGACCGTTCTAATGAAACGCGTTTACCGACTCATAGCTGTCTTAACCTGTGTGACGTTGTTGGCCACGGCAGCCAACGCAGACGCGCCAAAGTCGCGAGCGGTCAAGGAGGGAGACGTCCTCACGGTCGTGCTTGAAGAGGGGAGCACACCAACCGTTTATCGCGTTTCCGCGACGGTGATTGAGATCCAAGCCCATGGCGTCTTGTTGATCGAGGGGCGCAAATCGTCGGTGGACAGCGGCAGCGTCTGGGAGTACAGGCTGAGCGGCAGGGTTGATCCGAAAAACGTGTCCCCTGACGGCGTGGTCCTGAGTAAGAGCATCGGCGACCTGTGCATCGCCAAACGCCAACACGGTAACACCGATTCCACTAAACGTCCTTGGTTCGTTCATCTGTATGACTGGATCGATCCGTTCTAAGTTTGGCCGTCAAATCCGCCCGTTTGGCCCGCCAGTCAAGCACACCTGTGAGCACCCTGTGAAAACGACAACTCAATCTTTATTCGCCGTCATCACTTGTTTGGTGGTGATGATCCTCGGAGCGCCGCGGCGGGCTCCGGCACGGACGCAGTTGCGAAATATCTGCACTGTCTACGGCCAAAAAGAAACGCCGGTGATCGGGATCGGATTGGTCGTCGGTTTGAGCCGCACGGGGGACGGCGGGAAGAACGCCGCCGCCATGCGGGCTCTCGCTTCGACATTGCGGTACCTCAACAATCCGGTCGAAAGCGGCAAAGAATTGTCAGACGCGTCCAACGTGGCGATGGTCGCCATCTCGGCGAACATTCCCAAAGAAGGAGCCAGCAACGGTCAACGGCTCGATTGCTACGTTCAGTCGACCTTCGGAGCCAAGAGCCTCAAAGGGGGCCGGCTGCTGATCTCCCCGATTCGCATGCCCAACGTGAATGATCTGCAGGTGGTTGGCCTGGCTTCGGGACCCGTCGTTATCGAAGACGCCGACGTGCTGACCTCGGGCCGCGTACCCAACGGCATTGTGCTGGAGCGGGATTTTCGCACCGAGTTCATCGACACGAAGCACGGCAATCGTGTGACGCTGTTGCTTGACGCGGCCCACGCGACGTTCGGACTGGCGAGCCACATCGTCGAACGAATCAACACCGAACTGTACCCGGTGCTGCACGTCAAGCCGGCCAATGCGCTCGGACCCGACCGGGTCGAGATCGCAGTCCCCGAGTTGTATCGCGACGATCCGGTCGGATTCATCGCCTGGATTCTCGACATCGACGTGATGACGCCGCAGACCGAAGCCCGCATTTGGATCAATACAAAATCGAAGACGGTACTCATTCACGGTGACGTGGGGATCAGTCCCGTGATCATTTCGCACAAGAGTCTCAAGGTGGAAGTCATCGGCACGCCCAGCGATCCTGCTCCGTTCGCCGGCCTCAGCTCAGGTCAGGAAAAACAGCAGCTCGACGATCTCTTGAACGGGCTGCAGGCGCTCAAAGTTCCGAACGACGACGTGATTTCCATCGTCCGCGAACTGTATCGCTCTGGAAATCTCCACGGTGTCTACGAGGAAAGATAGCTTCCGCCAACTTCCTGCCGCCTACCCCTCCGCAGAACATCCGCCCGCCACTCCGAATGGAATGAACCATGCCTGGAATCTCGCCGCTGCAGACTTCGCCTGCGCAGTTTCAAGATTCGCCCGATCACGCGACAGCGGCGGCCAATCGGCTGTTGGGGAACTCTCACGAGGGGCCAGGGGACGTAAAGTCGAACTTCCAGGACTTCGTCGCGGGCACGTTTTACAAAGAGATGTTGAAATCGCTCCACAAGATGCACAGCAAGCCCGCGTATCTGGACGGCGGCCAGGCGGAAAAGATCTTCCAGGGGCAGCTCGATCAGCAAATCGGTGAAGACCTCGCCCGCAGCCACGGTGCCCAATTCTCCGACGGCCTGTATCAGGCTTTCTTGCACCACCAGCGCGCGTAAGAGCGGCAGCTCGCGCAATGCTCGCCTTTCTTCTCGCAAATTGGTTTTGTGTGCCACTGCTGAGACGCTTCGGCTCAGCAGTGCGCATTTGCCGGAAGATGTCCGTATCTCATTTTGCGTCCGCGACGCCGTCCCGTTGCCGAATCGGCAATCGAAGACACTGCTGAGCGAACTCAGCAGTGGCACACAGACCAAAAGGTGCTAGGCCCAATCGACTCACGGCCTCGGTCGCGACTCCAAAGTCGTAGCAACTCAGTTCCGAGCTCCTGCTTCGCGCGCCAATCGAACACGTGCTTTGGCGCTTGCGCGAAACTTTGCCGGCTGGGGTTGAGCAGGCAGCGGAAGTTGGGGGGTGAGCGTCGACGTTTCGGGCCGTGCCGGAAAAATAGGCCGGAAGAGTAAGCCTCGATTTTACCGATTAGTAAGAGAGGCGGCGTTCGCGCAAGAAATGCCGGCCGACTCGATCTCGTTGGAAACGACGAGCGAGTGCGGCCGAGGTCGATTGGATGGCGACGGCCGCCGGAGTCTCCCGTTGAGGGATGACTCAGGTGATTGGGGACAGGGGCGGGGGGCAGAACATGGCCGAGCTGGCGCGCGACATCGAAGATCTCCTGATCGCCATCGATGCGAATCAGAACGCTCTGAGTGTCGCTTATCGGGACAAGCGGGCCGCCATCCGCGAGGCCAATGGCCCGGAAATCAGCCGCCTCACCAAGATCGAGGAGACGCTCGTCGCCGACCTGCAGGTTCACGTGCGGCGGCGTGACCAGATTCTGCAGCAAGCTCGGCAAGGCGGATTGCGTGCCGACACGCTCACCGGCATCGTGCAAACGTTTGACGAACCGCTGCGCGAGCGGCTGCTCGCTCAAATTGAACAGACGCGGCGCGTGACCGACGCCAACCGTCGCGAGAGTTGGATTTTGTGGATCGTCTGTCGGCAATCGTTGCGGTTCTTCTCGGACGTCATCGAGATGATCGCCAACGGAGGCCGCCGCGCTCCCATCTACCTGGCGAGGCCCGGAGTGATGGCCGAGATGTCGACGGGCGGAGCGTTGTTGGACGCGAAGGCATAAGTCTACGTGGCCCGCGCGAACTTCCGCGCGTTGGCCAATCACAGGAATCAATAGGACGGCGAGCGTATGGGCCTCGGAGCAGCGCTCAATATCGCGTCGAACGCGCTCAACGTGTTCTCGACCGGGATCCAGGTCACCGGCCAGAACCTGTCGAATGCCAGTACGCCCGGCTACATCGTCGAAAATCTCAACCTGCAGACGGCTCCCAGCTACGGCGTGAGCCCGTTGATCCTGGGCTCGGGCGTCCAAGCCACCGGCGTCACCCAGCAGGTGAACCAGTTTCTGCAAAAGCAGATCCTGGGTGCCAACTCCGATTCCAGCGCGTCGAACCAGCTCAATTCGGTCTATACCGCGCTGCAGCAGCAGTTGCAGGCGTTGGGGGACAACAATCTGTCGACGCAGATTGGCAACTTCTCCAACGCGTTGAGCAACCTGGCCAACCAGCCCAGCTCGGCCTCTTTGAACTCGCAAGCGGTCGACGCGGGAACGCAATTGGCCACAGCAGTCAGCTCGTTGCGCCAGTCGCTCGACACGCAGCGCCAGAACGACAACACGCAAGTTCAGCAGCTGGTCACGCAGGCCAACTCGCTGATCCAGAATATCGTGCAGCTCAATCCGCAGATCACGAAGCTCGAATCGTCGCAACTTTCCGAGAGCCAGGCGGGCTCGCTCCGCGATCAGCGTTATCAGGATCTGAATCAGCTCTCGCAGATTCTGCCCATCACCTATAACGAGAACAGCGACGGGAGCGTCAACGTTTACAGCGGATCCAATTACCTGGTGTTGGGGCAACAGTCCCAACAGCTCCAAACAGTGAATTCCGGCAGCGAAGGGGTCTCGACGCTGAACGTGCAGTTCGGCACGACCGGCGGCATGATCACCGCCGACTCGCATGGCTCCGGACAGCTGAAGGCCGTTCTGCAGGGACGCGACGACGTGCTGGGGGGATTCGTTCAGAATCTCGACACCCTCACGGGCGCGATGATCTCTTCGTTCAATCAGATCTACGCGTCGGGGAACGGGACCGACGGCTACACGTCGATCACGTCGCAAAATGCGGCATTCGATCCGACGGCTGCTTTGAGCCAGGCCGGCCTCAGCTCGCCGCCGCAGAACGGCACGTTCCAACTGCAGGTCGTGAATCAGACGACGGGTCTGACCAGCACCTCGACGATCAACGTCAACCTGACCGGGTCGGCCAGCGACACCACGCTCAATAGTCTCGCGGCCCAGCTCAATGGCGTCGCCAACGTCTCGGCCTCGGTCACGCCGGACGGACACTTGCAGCTCAACGCTGGCTCGGGGTTCGAACTTAAATTCAACGACGACACGAGCAATGTGCTCTCGTCCCTGGGCGTCAACACGTTCTTCACGGGCAGCAACTCGGCCGACATCGGCGTGAATTCGGCCGTCACCGACAATCCGAACTTGTTTGCGTCGGGGCAGGGGAGCGGGCCGACGGATGGCAGCAACGCGTTGGCCCTCTCGCAATTTGCCTCGAAGCCGTTGGACAGCCTCAATGGCGAGAGCATCAACGACAACTACAACGCGCTGATCACCGACATCGGCAACAAGGCTTCGGCCGAGACGGCTCTGTCGCAGAGCCAGAGCGATTTTGTCCAGTCGCTCAACTCGCAGCAGCAACAGGTCTCCGGAGTCAGCCTCGATCAGCAAGCCATTCAACTGATGCAGTACCAGGAGAACTACCAGGCTTCGGCGAAGATCGTCACGACGATCGATCAACTGTTCACCGTACTCATGCAAATCTAAGACGCTTTGAAGCGGTCCGTGCAAGGAACGAGGTCATGGCCATCACCGGCGTTGGATTGGGATCGCTTCCCAACAGCCTGATCGCATCGCAGAACATCAACAATCTCAACTCGTTGATGACGCAGTTGCAGCAGCTCGACGAGCAGCTCTCCACCGGTGTGTCGTTTTCTTTGCCAGGACAGAATCCGCAGGCGACCTCTTCGATCTTGCCGATTCAGCAGACAATTGCAGCGCAGAACCAGTATCAGACGAACCTCACGACCGACCAGGGCTTTCTGGGGACGACGGATTCCGCGTTGCAGACCGTCGCCACGTCGATCGATCAGGCCAGTTCGCTGTTGCTCGGGGGCCTTGGCGCGACCAGCACGGCCGCCCAAAACCAGGCCTCGGCCACGCAGGTCGGCACGATCATCAGCGGGCTGGTCAATACGGCCAACTCGACCTTTCAGGGGCAGTACCTCTTCGGCGGGAGTGAATCGAAGCAGGCTCCTTTTCAAGTCCTCAGCAGCGGGGCCATTCTCTACTCGGGCAATCAGGCGTCGATCAATTCGCAGGTCGACACCGGACTCGTCCTGCCGAATAACGTCGACGGCGTGACCGCTTTCGGCGCCATATCGCCGCCGATCGGCTCCGACGTCAATCCGGCCGTCACGTTCCAAACGAGTCTGTCGGATCTCAACAACGGCCGCGGCGTGCCTACGGGTTCGATTCAAGTCACGCTGACACCCACCTCCGGCCCCGCGACGACCAAAACGATCGACCTCTCGAAGGCCCACACGGTCGGGGACGTTCAACAGGCGATTCAAAATGCGTTTCCGCCCGGCGCAATCAGCGTCGGAGTGACGAGCGGGACGCCGGCCGACGGACTGACAGTGACTGCGGGGTCGGGAACAGTCGCCATCGGCGAAGTCAACGGAGGGACGACCGCCACCTCGCTGGGGATCGTGGGCGCAGCGGCCCCGTCGATCACCGGCGGAGACGTCAATCCTTTGCTGACGTTGCTGACGCCGCTCTCGGCCTTGAACGGCGGCGCGGGGATCGACACGACGCACGGACTCGACATCACCGATGGGCCGACGCAGCAAACGGTGAACATCTCCGGTGACAACACCGTTGAGGACCTTCTGAACTCGCTGCAGACGGCCGATCCCAATCTGAGCGTCGGCATCAATTCGGCCAGCAACGGCTTGGCGATCTCGACCCGTTTAAGCGGCGTCAACTTTTCCATCGGCGAGAACGGCGGCACGACAGCGACCGACCTCGGCGTTCGCACCCTGACCGGTTCGACCCCCTTGAGCAGTCTGAATCTGGGGCAGGGCGTTCCGGTCACGGCGACCGACAGCAGCGGCAACCCGGTGCCGGCCAATCTGGAAATCCAGCTCCGCAGCGGAACGACGATCGAGGTAAATTTGGCCGGTGCCAAAACCGTGCAGGATGTGTTGAACGACATCAACGCGGCGAAACCGACCGAGCTGACCGCCTCGCTCAATTCGGTCGGTAACGGCATCTCGCTCGTCGACAACGACGGAACGAGCACGGGTCCGTTGACGGTGACCAACAACACGGTTGCGACGTCGCTCGGCCTGGCGGGTACCCAATCGAGCACGGATGCGACGCAGCCGCTGGTGGGGCAGGACGTCAATCCGCAGCAGGGGTCGGGCGTCTTCAACTTGCTCATCCAGCTCCAGTCGGCGCTGCAAACCAACAACAACGCCGAGCTGACCCGGCTGCAGCCGTTGTTTCAATCGGAGCTGACGCGGGTCAGCGATGTGCAAGGGACCGTGGGGGCGCGCCAGCAGTTGCTCGCGCAGGTTCAAACGCAGTCCAGTGCGACGCAGACGAACCTGCAATCGTCGCTCTCGAGCCTGCAAAACGTCGATATGGCCAGCGCCATCACCCAGCTCACTCAGGTTCAGACCTCGCTGCAAGCCACACTGCAAGTGGCTGCCAGCTCGATGAAGCTCAGTCTCTTCCAGTACCTTTAAGCCGCGGTCGCAACCAGCGGTCTCCAAGCTGGGGCTGGCGTCTTCGGCCGGTTTGATCGTAAGCTGTCTGGTGCGTGGCATTTCCGAAGACGATTCGGCGTGAATTCCCGCCGCTACGACTCGTGCGACGGCTGGAAGGCCACTTTCTCGCCCCTTACCGTTGAACGGCTGCCGCAAAGTCAGTATTCTCTTCGTTTTCCGTGCTGGTTGGGTGTGGACCGGCGAGCCGGGGCGGGCGACCGCCCGTTGGGCCGTCGAGAGGTCCGCCCAGAGTCGCGACGCGGTGGTGCGTTCGGACTCCCGACCGGTTCTAGAAAGTGTCGAGCTGAAATGTCGGTGCATATCCTTTCGAATCGTGGCCGGACCACTCTCGTGCGCAAGGAAGATGTCGCGCCCGAGTGGTTTGTCGTCGACGCGGATTCGCAGGTCGTCGGTCGGCTGGCTACCAGTCTGGCCACGGTGTTGATGGGCAAGCACAAACCCAATTACACGCCGCACGTCGACACGGGCGATTTCGTGATCGTGTTGAACGCCGAGAAAATCCGCTTCAGCGGCAAGTCGCTGGCTCACTCGGTGCACAGCAAATTCACCGTGAAGTTCTCGAAGAAAATCTACGAGCGGTACACGGGCTATCCGGGCGGCCAGCGTTTTGTGACCGGCACCCAGATGCTGTCGAGTCATCCCGAGCGGATCATCTCCGAAGCCGTACGCCGCATGCTGCCGAAGAGTAAGCTCGGGCGCAACATGCTCAAGAAGCTCAAGGTTTACACCGGCTCCGAGCATCCTCACCAAGCCCAGCAGCCGCAAAAATTTCCCGAACACCTTCTGCCCTCTTAGGCGAGAGAGACGAGACGATTGATGGAGACGAGTGCGCCGACCGCTACGGAACACGCCCCGGAAACGACCTCGCATGCCGCGGAGGTCACTCCCGAACTGACCTTGGGCGG
>DASRXU010000086.1:0-14321 GCA_035687365.1 Planctomycetaceae bacterium
CATCCAACCCGGAACGCCCCGTCAGCCCGTCGCCTCTCGAGACAGCGCCTCTGCAGGCGACGCCCGTTGAGCCGTTGCCGAGTGCTCCTATACACGGCCCGCTCGATCCCGCGGCGCCGTCGGCGTCTCCGTTGTTGGCAGGCACCGTGCTGGACGACCGCGCTCGCCACTGGACCGACGATGATGAAGACGAGGAGGGGCTCGTCATTCAGGGCTTCGAGCGGAAATCGGATGAACTCGACCTGATTCCCATGGTCGACTGCGTGTTTCTGCTCCTCGTCTTTTATATGATCACCGCGTCCTATGCTTTGCAGAAGATGATCGACATGGCGGCGCCGGCCGCCGACAAGAAAGGTGCCGTGCAATCGGTCCAGAGCACCGACGACACGGGCCAAAGTTCGATCATCGTGCAGATCGATGGGCAGAACCGCGTGCTGATCGACGACGCGCCGGTGCCTAATCCGGCCGATATCGGCGACATTTTGCGAACCAAGATGAATGGCGATCAAAAGAATGTCCTCGTGATCCAAGCCGACCCACGAGCCTTTCATGAAACGGTTGTGGCCGTCACCGACGCCGCCAAGGATCTTCCGTTCCAGCACGTGCGCATGGCGGTAAAATCGGGCGACGACGACTGAGTCGCGACCCCTGTGACTCCGGGATTCGCAATAAGTCCAACGGCGAGGGAACACCGATGCGCAGAAGTGTCAGCGGCTGTTGTGTGATGAGCGGTGTCGTACTCGCCATCGGATTGTGTGTGCCGGTCGCATGGGCCGCGGATCCAGTCAGCGATTCCAAAACGGCCACTACAGCGAAGCCCGAGCCGCATTTTGCGAAGCTCGGCAACCACACCCGCAAAGTTGGGACGAGTTCCGCCGCCGCACAAGAGTATTTCGACCAGGGACTCGCTTTCCTGTATGGCTTCAATCACGACGAGGCCATTCGCTCGTTCGAGGCGGCGGCCGCGGCCGACCCGCGTTGCGCGATGGCGTACTGGGGAATCGCCGCCGCCAACGGGCCACACATTAACAATCCACTAGTTGATGAAGCCCACGCTAAGGCCGCCTGGACCGCGCTGACTAAGGCGCGCGAGTTAGCCGCCGGTGCATCGCCCGCCGATCAAGCTTTGATCGATGCGCTGGGCAAACGCTACGCCGATCCGCAACCCGAAGACCGCAAACCACTCGATGTCGCTTACGCAGACGCGATGCGCAAAGTTTGGGAATCGTATCCCGAAGATGCCGACGTCGGAGCGCTCACGGCCGAGGCTTTGATGGATTTGCGTCCGTGGGACCAATGGACGCCGGCCGGAAAACCCCAGCCTGGCACCGAAGAGGTTCTCAAAATCCTCGACGCGGTGTTGGCCAAGTCGCCCAAGCATCCGCTGGCGGACCACTTGATGATTCATGCCGCGGAAGCTTCTCCTCACCCCGAAAAGGCTGATGCGGCGGCCGACCGGCTCCGTGACTTGATGCCGGGCATTGGGCACCTCGTTCACATGCCGTCACATATCGATGTGCGCCGCGGCCGCTGGCAAGAGGCAGTGCTCGCGAACGAAAAGGCGATCGCCGCCGACAATGTGTACTACGCCGCCGTGCCGAGGCAGGGCTTCTATCGAATGTACATGGCCCACAACCATCACATGCTGGCGTTCGCGGCCATGATGCAGGGGCAGAGCCTCAAATCGGGCGCGACCGTCAAAGAGCTGTTGGCCTCGATCCCCGAAGAGTCAATCGCCAAGCAAGGCGCGCTGATCGACGGATTCTTCGCGCTGCCGTACGAATTGCATATTCGCTTCGGCCAATGGGACGAGATGCTCGCCGAGCCAAAGCCCCGCAAGGAGTTTCCGATCACGACGGCGCTTTGGCACTACGCGCGGGGCGTCGCCTTTGCGGCCAAAGGCCTGGTCGATCAAGCCAAGGCTGAACAGAAGGAGTTTCAGCTGGCGATCAAGCGCGTGCCGCCGGGGGCCATCTTTGGCAAGAATCTGGCAATCTCATTGTTTGGCGTCGCCGAGCGCATGCTCACGGGCGAAATTCTGTATCGGGAAGGAAAGGTCGAAGAAGGAATTGCCGCACTGCGAGAGTCGGTCCGGCGCGAAGATCGGCTGCACTACGCTGAGCCGCCTGGTTGGATCCAGCCGGTGCGTCACGCCCTCGGCGCGGCCCTGCTGGAATCGCACCACTATGCCGACGCGGAGCAGGTTTACCGGGACGATCTGGCTCACAATCCCGAAAACGGATGGTCGCTGTACGGACTGTCGCAGGCACTCAAGCTGCAAGGCAAAACGGCGGACGCTTTGACGGTTAAACTGCAGTTTGATAAGGCGTGGGAGCGCGCCGACATCAAGCTGGCTTCTTCGTGCTTCTGCTTGCAACCGAAATAAGGCCGCGGCTTCTGGCTTCTAGCCATTCTCGCCGCGACGGCCCAGCATGCGCTTCCAGCGGCTGCCGGATTGGTCTTCCTTGCCACCCTCGTTGTCGCCGGGTGAACCCGCGTCCTGCCGGGCCTTCTTGATATCCTTTTGCAATTGCTCGTCGATGACGCGAATGCGCACTTCCTCGCGAGCCAGCTTGGCGCGCTGCAGCGAGAGTTCGACTTCCGCCAGACGCAGCGTCTCTTCCAGCCGCTTCTCGAGGGCCTCGAGCCGCTCGCGCAACTGCTCGGGCAGGTTCTCGAGCCCGGCCCAACTGTTGGGGACGTGGCCCATCGACTCAATTCGCCGAAGCCGCTGCAAAAGATAGACGACGTAAGCGTCGCGAGTTTCGCAGGCCGCGACCAACTCTTCGCGAGTCGCGTTCTGTCTGTCGACCGGTTCGGGAGGATCTTGCAACGCGGGCAGTTCGATGTGCAGTACCGCGGGAACTGCGTCCGGCTGCGGGCTCACGGCCGGCGCCTCAGACGTTTCTGGAGTTTCCGGGTGCTCGGCCAGGAAGGAGGCCTTCATGAACTCCAGCACGCTACGAGGCGAATCGGACGGGTTGCGACGCGGCGCGCTCTGCTCGGAGTGCGAGTCGCCCCGGCTGAATGCGGCATCGGTCGAACTCTGTCCGGATCCTCCCCCTCCGTGGTTCAGAACCAGGTTGTGGATCTGACTGAGTTGGCTTTCCAGGCGGCCAAAGAAGGCCCCCGGCTGCATGTCTTCCCACGACTGGACCGCTTGCTGCAGATCCTCAACCAGCTTCTGCTGTTGCTGGATCAGCTCAGGAGGAATTCCGAGAATGCCCGAGCGCACACCTCGATCGGCACCCGTACGGTGCAGACGATCAAGCTGCTCGGCTGCCTGCTCGAGGCGTTCCGTCAGCGCGGTCACGAGCTGTTCTCTCTCGGCCAATTGGGCCTCGAGAGACTCCACTCGATCCTGCGTCATTTCTGCTTCGACCATCCTGATGCCACCGTTGCCCGCGTCGTGCCGGTTTGGGCTCAATCACCCCATCGCATGCGACGGGCCGTGCAGCCCCCAAATCTCTCCGCAGACGCACGCGGCCGTCGCACGACAGCCCAAGCCGCCTGGGGAAAAAAGGCAACAAAATAGCGTACCTCAATATCCGGCGGCGAGCGGTCCGCTCGGATTAGGATTATCCGACAAAGCCGCGCCCGCGGTCACGTCGTGCGGGCATAGACCTCGGGATTGACCACATTTTCCGGCCGCGCGCCCCGCAGCGCATCGGCCATCTGTCGCGAAGCGCGCGTTCGTACCTCGCGCAACGATTCTTCCGACAGAAAGGCCGCGTGCGGCGTTACGATCACCCGCTCGTCACGGTACAAAGCATCCGACAAATCTGGCGGTTCGGGCTCGAATACGTCCAAAGCGGCCCCGCCAATTCGGCCGGCGTTCAATGCCTCGAGTAAAGCCGCAGCGTCGATGAGCCCACCGCGAGATGTATTGATCAGCCACGCCGTCGGTTTCATCCGTGCCAATTGCGGTCTGGAAATCAAATGATGTGTCGACTCCGACAAAGGAGCGTGCAACGAAATGAAGTCGCTCTGTGTCAACAGCTCGTCGAGAGAAACCATTCGGCAGCCGGTTCCGCCGTCGTCCAATCGACGACTGTGCGCAAGCACATTCATCCCCAGCGCGCGCGCTTTCGGAAATAAGGCGCGGGCGATCTGCCCGAATCCAATCAAACCAAGCGTGGCACCCGACAACCGTCGCATGGCCGGGCCCGCGCTCAATTGATACTCGCCCGCCTTGGTCCGTTGATGAAAGAAGGCAACGTTGCGTGCGGCCGCCAACAGCAGCGCCAGCGCGTGATCGGAGACTTCCGGCACACAATAGTCCGGGACATTCGTCACGGGGATGCCGAACTCGGTCGCCGTCGTTACGGCGATGTTGTCGAGGCCGATGCCGAATCTCGCCACGATTCGACAGCGAGAAGCGGCGCGGATCACTTCGTCGGTGACCTGCGCCCAATTGGTGCCGATGGCATCCGCGTCGCGAGCCAACTCGATCAGGGTTGCCTCGTCGGACTGCGGGGCTTCGACGACTTCGGCACCGACCGACGCCAATAGACTGCGTTCAAGCGAGCAATCAGGCCACGCGCGATCCGTGATCAGCACACGAAAGGCCGGGCACATAAATTGGCTCAGCCCTGTTGAGCGGCCAATTCCGACATACGAATTGCCGGCTCGACCACGCGTTCCCAGTTCTCACGCAGATAATCGGGCGGGCCGCCCTTCGACGCGACGTATTCAGCCGCCTGCACCGTCGGCACCATCTCGATGGCGTCCCAGGGACAGACCGTGAGTTCGTAGGGATCGGTCTTCTTGGTCGGAATGTGGACGCAGACTTCGCAGCCGACACAACGCTCAACGTCAATCTCGCACCATGATTGCAGCACCGAGATTGCGTCGCCGGGAACCTTGTAAATGCAGTCGACCGGACAAACCTCGAGGCAGGCCTCACAGCCGGTGCAATTGTCGGCGTTGATGACCGCCACTTCCTTGGGCAGTTTCTTGCGGGCACCTGTCTTGGCCATATTTCTCCCCGTCGTCCCCTCGGTCACCGGCGCTTGGCTGGACCCCTCTTGGCTGCAATCCCTTGGTAGGCCCGATTTTAAGCGGCAAACCACACCCCTGCAATGCGGAGGTACTCGGGGCGCTCGCCTGAGGCCAGTTGGCCAACCGTCACGTTATCGGCTGGGAACAAAAACGCTCGCAGCCAATTCCCTGGAGGCCAACAGCGATTGCCGCAGAGAAATCGATGATTGCCGCCAAGTCAATTCTTGCAGCAAATAGGGCCGCGGGCAACCCGCGAATTGAGTGCGCGGAGAGGGCAAACGGTGCGAACCGATAATCTCGGCTAGTCGCCGACCAAGGCATTCCATAGGCGCCGGAAGTATCCAGGTTGTTCCTCTTCCGGCGGGTCGGGCTTCCACGACTTCATTGTGACAGGCGCGAACGAATACCGCGGGCTCGACGGCGATCGCGGGTCGGGCTGACCCGGTGCCGCGTTTTGTGCCGAGGGAGCCGCCGCCGTTTGAGCCGCTGCGGGGGCCGGATCACTTTCGGGCCACCGCACCCTCGCCGATTGACTCTGGGGAGCGACCGTCGATTGAGGTGGACTCACCCCGGCCGGCGCGTAGGCGACGTTCGACACGTTGGCGGTCGAATGGGGTACCTCGTCCGTCATCCGGGGCAGAGGCCGGTTCAGCGAAAGGGATGTGCTCATCGGAACGTCACTCGGCAGAGTCTCGCGCAGCGAATCCTCGGCCGCCGTCCTCTTGCGAGGTTCATCGCCGAAGTACGGATCGTGAATCGGTTTTAAGGCCGCATCGTGTTCCTCGAATCTCGGGTCGGGCACATAGCTGGGAAGCCCTGCTCGAGGCATCGCTCGCTGAGGCGGATCCTGGCGCGGCGTTGGTGAAGGCATTGCGACGGTTGCAGGATCGGTGGCCGGGAACATCGGCAGCGGCCGAGAGATTCCCGGGTGGATGACGCCCAGGGCGCCTTCAATGCGAGCACGGGCCATTTCGTCACGTCCGGCGTGCAAATCGGCTAACGCCTCTTGCAGCAATCGTTCTGCTCGTTCGTGGCTCGATGCGGCGCCGCCGGTAATCGCTGACGCTTGCGCGGCCGCGTGAGGCTGGGCAACCGCGGGCGCGGCCGCCAATGGTGCGGGGGCAGCCGGTCGTTGAGCAGGCCGCTCCGCCGAGGTTGTCGGCCGCTGAGATTGTGAGGCAGACTGAGATGTGGCCGCGTCCAAGCGAAGCCGAGCGCGGGCGATGCCGATCTCGGTAATCAAGTATTCCGGCTTGTATTCGAGCTTTCCAAACGAGGCATGCAGCGCCAGCGCGGCTCGCGCGTAGCGATCGGCGTCATCAAGCCGTTGCTCGTCGAGCGCTTGCAACCCCCGATCGAGAGCCTCGATCGCGCGGGCTTTAAGTCGGTCGGACGCTGGCGGACTCGCAATATGCTCGGGCGGCGACGCTTGCTCAGCAGCGGCTTGCTCAAAAGGAAACATTCGACTTGGGAGCCCGGCGGCGTCGCTGGCCTTTTGCGGCTCCGGAACTTTGGACCCGTCACTGACCGTAGATTCTTTGCCTGCTTTGGGCACCTCTGCCGCTTTCGGCGGGGCAAAAGGATCGCTCGGTTCGCCAGCAGCGGCAACCAAGGCACTCACGGGCTTCTGTGTCGGTACGACCTGGCTTTCCGGTTGATGATGTTCGGGAACCGGGGTCGGCGTTTTTGCGTAGACTCCGCCCGCTCGTTCCTTACGCTCAATCTCCGCCAGCACGTGCTCAGGTCGCACGTCGAACAGGCTGTAGGTTGCATTCAAGCTGGCGGCCTGCTTGGCTAGGCGTCGGGCCTCGTCCAAACGATTGGCTTGCAGCTCGACCGTGGCCTGTCGTAGGAGGTCGAGAGCACGCCGTCGCTCGTCGGCGCTTCCCAGATCGGAAGCCGTCGCATCAGTATCGGCGGCGAGCGCCCCGTCGGCGCTCGGGCGACAAAGCCAGACCGTTAGCCCCAACGAGCTGACACCTAGGAGCGTAAGCCATTTCGATTTCATGGAGCTCCCCTCGCGATCTCCGAGCTCTGGCAATTCCGAAAAGTGCGGCTCACCTCGTGGCATTCCGCGCAACATTTATGCATAGGGAATTCCCTGTAAGGTTTATCGGTTTTATGGGTTCTGCCGATGAGCGCAGTCCCCGGGCCGGGCTCCCCGACCGGATCGATCGGCGCACCCTTTCATTTCATAAGTCCTTGGTTCAACATCAGATCTGAAACGACACCCCGTCAGACCGGTTGCTCGGCCGCACTGAACGGCCGGCCATGACTGGTGGGGCAACTCGAAGCGAGAGCCATATATGCGTCGACGGAGCCTGGGGCTCTTGGGATGTTTGGGGTTGGGACTGCTCACCTCCCTCCTCGCGCTCCCGGGTTGTGAGGACAAGCCCGAGAAGGCTCACGTCCCAGTTCATCCGTTTGCGGGACAGACAGTCACCGTGGCGTTTCCGGCAGCGACCGGTTTCGGCGACGCCTGGAGGGCCGCGCTCGACGAGTGGGGTGAGCAGACGGGAGCGAAGTGCAGCCTTGCGGAGTACGTCCGCGGACCCGGCCTGAAAGAGTTGCCCGCCGCCGATGTGGTCGTGTTGTCCTACGCCGACCTACCTGCGGTCGAGTCGGGCAATCGGCTCGCCCGAATTCCAGATACCACTCAGGCCGGCGATGTGTCAGCGGGTTGGATCGACTTCTTCCCCGGCCTGCGCGAGCGCGTGCTGACGATCGCAGGACGGCCCACGCTCGTTCCCATTTCTTGCCCTATGCTGACGTGTTACCTGCGCGCCGACCTGCTGACCAAGGCCGGCCTCAAGCCGCCGGCGACTTGGGACGATTATCAAACCCTGCTCGACACCTTGCCCAAATGGGCCCCCGGGCTGACTGCCGTCGAACCATGGGGCGAGGATTTTCGGGCCTCCTTGTTTCTGTCCCGCGCCCTGTCCAGCGTCAAGAAGCCGGGAAATTACTCGGTCTTCTTCAACATTGATACGGGGGCTCCGCTCATCGATTCCCCGGGTTTCGCCCGGGCGCTAACCCAATCGGTCGCGCAGTTCGCCAAACTGTCTCCCGACTCGATCAAGCTGAGCCCGGCCGACTGCCGTCGCTTGATGTTCAGTGGTAGGGCGGCAATGGCGCTGTCCTACGAGCCAGGACGGGGTGACGAAAAGCCAATCGAGCGGGCGCCCGGCGTCGCTTTGGTCTTCGCCCGGCTACCCGGAGCGCGGCACGTTTACGAAAGCAACACAAAAACTTGGGACACGGTGGCCGACGCCGACGCGAACCACGCGACGCTCGCGCCGATCGGGGGGCTCGCCATCGCGGTCCCTAAGTCAACTCCTCCCGAGCGGGCCGAGGCCGCCTGGAACCTCGTGACCTTTCTCAGCGTCGATCGTTTTCAGCAGGCTCTGGCCAACGTTCCCAAAAGTGTTTGCCGCGAATCTCAATTGGCGAAAGCCGTCGATTGGATCGGCCCGGAATTGCACACGGACGAGCTGTACGGCTATTTGGCCGCCACTTCCGAGAGTTTGCGGACCACAAATCTCTCACCCGAACTGCCAGTCATCGGGCGTGCCGAGTTCCGAAGATCACTCACTGAGGGCATCACGGGCGCGCTTGAGAGAAAGGCAACTCCCGAAGCGGCACTCAAAGAGGTTGCCGATCGCTGGAATGCGATCTCAGCAGGATTCGGCGTCGAGAGGATTCGTGATAGCTATCGCGACTGCATCGGACTGTCTCCCGTGCTCAAACTCCCCGACATTCCAGGGTCCCGAAGATGACCACGTCTGAAATCAGCCGCATCGTCAAGCTGTCGAGGCACACATTTGACGGCACACCCTGGTACGGCACGGCCTTGTGCAAGCTGCTGACCGACGTGAGTGCCGAAGCAGCCGCCGCCCATCCGATTCCCGGGACTCACAGCATCTGGCAAGAGGTGCTGCACGCGATCACCTGGCGCCAGGTCGCAATTCGGCTCCTCAACGGAGAGCAAGTCGCCGACGTGTCGGAAGAGCAGAATTGGCCCCAAGGTCCCGCGCCCTCGGCCGCGGCTTGGCGACAAACACTCGACGAATTGGCACAGACACAAGTGTCATTGGAAGCTGCGGCAGGTAACTTGACTGACGAGCGTTTGTCGGAGAAGGCACCCGGTAAGCCCTTCTCTTTCTATGTGTTGCTGCACGGCATCATCCAGCACGATGCCTATCACGCCGGCCAAATCGCGCTGCTAAAAAAAGCCGCGGCCTAAGACGCGGCTGGAGCACGATGTGCGATTGAGTGGCCGAACTGCCGCGTTCTGCGACTATTCACTCTTCTTGCCGGGCTTCAACTGACCGCACTCGGAGATCACGATCTTTTCGCTCGGTCGGCCGCTGGCGGATCCCAACGCTTCCATCTTCTCAACCACGTTCATCCCTTCCACGACGCGACCGAAAGCGACGTGGTGGCCGTCGAGGTGAGGGGTCGCCGCTGTGCAGATGAAAAACTGCGACCCATTGGTGTTCCGGCCGCGGTTGGCCATGCTCAGCACGCCCGGACCGGTGTGTTTGAGTTCAAAATTCTCATCGGCGAAGCGATCGCCGTAAATCGATTTCCCACCGCGACCGTTGTGCTGCGTAATGTCACCACCCTGGCACATGAAACCGGGAATGACGCGGTGAAAGGGGCAGCCCTTGTAGCCATAGCCCTTTTCCCCCGTGCAGAGAGCGCGAAAGTTCTCAGCCGTCTTGGGCACGACGTCCGACCGCAGCTCGATCACGATGCGGCCCAGTTTCTTGCCGTCCGCGGTGACATCGAAGTAACACCGAGGCAATGGCCCCTCGGCGGCCGGGAGCCACGCTGCCCCGAGCGCCAAACCGAAAACCGCAAGCAGAATCGATGAACCGCGACGCATGGAAATCTCCGTGTGCAAATATCGCCGTGTGCGAAAGTAACTGTGTGGAAAAGAATTAGTCAGGAAAGAGTCGTGCTAAATTTTGGCGTCTCTACGATCATCGGTCTCGGGCTTAATGTAGCGCCGGCTCTAAGGAGCCTTTTTCGACGCGCTCGGTTTTAATTCGCCACAGTCGGCAATTACGACGTGCGCCCGGGTTTGGCCAGTTCGGGAACCTAAGCGTTCCATCTGCTTGACGACGTCCATGCCCTCAACCACGCGGCCGAACACGACGTGATGGCCGTCGAGGTGGGGCGTCGCGACGGTGCAGAGAAAGAACTGCGACCCGTTGGTGTTCCGACCGGCGTTGGCCATGCTGATCACGCCCGGGCCGGTATGCTTCAGTTTGAAATTCTCGTCGTCGAAGGTGTCGCCGTAGATCGATTTGCCGCCCGTGCCGTCGCCGGCCGTAAAGTCGCCTCCCTGACACATGAAGCCGGGGATGATGCGGTGGAAGCCGCTCCCCTTGTAGCCAATCCCCTTTTCGCCCGTACACAGCGCGCGAAAGTTTTCGGCCGTCTTGGGAACGACGTCCGACCGCAGCTCAATCACGATGCGGCCGAGCTTTTTGCCGTCCGCGGTGATGTCCATAAAGCACCTCGGAAGTCCGGCGGGAGCGGCCGGAGCATCACCCGGATCAGCGGCGTCCCCGCACGAGGCGCAGCAGACCAAAACGAAGGGGACCACCAAAATTGACCAGCGACGCATCCGAATCTCCATGGACGAAAATTGTTGCGGTCGGGCTATGACCAGCGCATTTTAGCCGGCGCCGAATCGAGGATCAAAGCGCGCTAGCTGGTACGTTTTAGGTCCGGATCGTGGTTCCGCTCCACGAACAGGAATTGGGCCGAAGGACTACGCTGATTTGACAGTTCGCTCCTTAGGGCACTCCCAGCACCTCAACGTATCGCTCGCCCCCGGCGACTTGCGACCCGCCCGCGTAAATGAGGCGGGTGCCTTGCGGGTTAAAGCGTACGCAGATCACCCATTCGGGGGATTCGATCTCGTTGACCAATCTGAGGTCAGCCGCATTCCAGAGAGCGAGGGAGGCCTCGAGACCCGAAGAGGCGATGATTTTGCCGTCGGGCGACCAGTCTAGTGAAAACAACTCTTTGGCCCGGGCCGTAACGCGTTGGAGCAGGTCTCCCGATTCGACGCTCCAAACCGCCAGTTGGCCGTCGACATACGCTACGGCCAATCGCTTGCCAGCGGGGTCGAACTTCAACTCGTGCGAGGACTGCCAGGGCAGCACGTGCAGCATGCGCCCGGATGCCAAATCGAATAGACGTGTGGAGGAATTACGGTTGCCAACCGCCAGAATCTTGCCGTTCGGACTAAAGAGGGGGGTCAAGCCGCCTTCGGCCGGTCCAGCGTCGATATCGCGAATCCGTCTTCCCGACTCGACGGACCAAACAGCCGCCTTGGTGCCGTAGCCCCCCGTCGCGACCAATTTCCCGTCCGGGCTGATGGATACGGACGGCTGTCGATTTCCCGTTTCCAGCGCCGTCTCTTTTCCCGTCGACAGTTTGACCAAGAAAGCCTTGGTGGAGTTTTCCGCGATCGCAGCGACATCGCGTCGGTCGCAGAAATCAAATCCCACCAATTTGTGACCGGCGCCAATTGTCCGTCGAGGTCGGAGTTCGTCGCCGGAACAGATCTGCACGACGTTATCGAATTCTAGCGTCCCGAATTCGTCACCCTCGCGCCTCCAAACCATCCCATAGACGTCTTTGCGAAATCTCGCAATCGTCTCGAGGCTGCGCGCGTTATCAATCGAGATTCTTTTGGTGGATTGTGCGGCGAGCCGGCGCCGTCGCTCAAACTTTGCAAGTTGCTCGGCCGAGAGAATCGTCTTTTGCGCCTTGACGAATAGTGAATCCTCACCGAAAGGACCGGTCTTGACGGCTCTGCTCAACGCGTCCATCTGGATGGCCGCGGAATAAGGCGTGCCCGTACGATGCGCGGCGACGAATTTCTGCCGCAGCCTTTCCAGCCGATCGTCGAGGCGCTGGATATCACCCCGACCGGCAAGTCTGAGCTTCTGCCTTTGGACCCCGCTCAAACCATGGGTTCGATCCAGGGCGACAATCTTCCTTTCCAGGATTTCGTTCAGTCGACTCCGCGCGGCAGTCGCGGCTTGGGGCCCGGCCTCTTTCAGGACCGCAAGATCGAACTCGTCGACAAACTCCTGACCCGATGGGTCAACAGGGGGAGCTCCTTGCACCGGCATGGGAGCAACGCGGATCACAATTTGTGGTTGCGCTGACACGCGACCGCTGACCGCGGCAATCACTAACGTGGCAGTGCCAATGCGGGCCAAGGTTCGCATGGCGGAATCGCCTCTTCTCCAACGGACCCCAGACAGCCCCGCTCACTTCCGCGGTAATGCCTTCACAAATCGCAAGAATTCGGTGTCCAGCGCTTTCAGGTCAGATCCGAATACCGATTGGAATTGAGCCAACCGGGCCTCCGGTTCGTCCCAGATCATCGGCTGTTTTTTCGCCAGTTGTTTCAAATACGCGACGTATTGCTCGCGATGCCGCTCGTTCAAGAAGTAGGTCAGCGCCCACGATTCGGCGTACGCATCGGTCGCTTTATGCGCGTCGATAAACCGATCCGTCCCCGAGACCAGGGTCTCCAGCGAGTTCCGCTTGCGGCGTTTGCGGACGAAGTCGAGAAAACGAGCGAGCCGCGGGCGATTGATTTCGCCGATCGTCTTCCAGCCCTGGGTGCCGTCGAGATCGGGCGTCTCGAAATACATGGCCATCCCTTCGGTTAGCCACAGGGGGTTGTCCGCGAGACGAGTGTGCATCCCCGAGTTGAAGGCGATTTGATGTGTTGCCTCGTGCACGACCGTCGCCATGTTGAAGCTGGCGGCCGCCGCCCGTCGTTTGATTTCCGAAGCCGTCGTCGCCCGTTTCTTGCCCTTCCCGGCCGTCAGGTCGTAAAGCACGATCCGATTGCTCGGAATCGAGTAGTAGCCTTTGGAATCTCCCGCGAACGCCCCCGCGTCTGCCGTGGCGTACTCTTTGAAGTCGGCCTCGTTGGAAAAGATGATCGCCGGCAGCGGCCATTTAGGCTCCTCCAATGCCAGCCCGGCCGCTCGCCAGTGGTCTAAGAATGCAGCGAGCAGTCGCTCGAACAGATCGCCGCACCATTGGGCGTACTCGCGACTGCCCCGCGCGGCGATTACGTAGTGCCGGGTCTGGACAGCCTCGAAGTCGGGGCCCAGTTCATCGCACAGGGCCCGAGCTAGTTCAGATGAATTGAATCCGGTGAAGGGCCGATCGAGCTTCTCGACGTGCGGAGATTTGGCGTGCCCGACCGTGACCAACCGGCCGTCACGAGCCAGCAACAAGACACCTCCATCGGCCGCTTCGACCACCAGCTTGCCTTCAATCGTCTTCGGGCCGGCCGGATCGGCAAAATTCACGCGAACGAGTGTGTCGGCAGCGTGGGCGAGCGGATTCGCAGCCAGCGACATGGTCACCGCAACGACGACCAAGGCAAATGCGACTGCGTGTTTCCGCTCCATGGAATGATTGTAGCAGCTCGTTCAAAGCCGGCTGCTCAAAGGTCAAGTCGATGATTTTAGATCTGAGACGGAGGCAAGCGGTCTTGCATTTCGACCGGGGACATTGGACCCTGACCTGTGAACCATTTCTTTCCAGGTATGCGAATGAACAAACCGAACCGCTTGGCCCAAGAATCGAGCCCGTACCTCCAGCAGCACGCCCACAATCCCGTCGATTGGTACCCCTGGGGTCCTGAAGCGCTGGAAGCGGCCCGCTCGCTTGATCGGCCGATTTTTCTCTCGATTGGTTACAGCGCGTGCCATTGGTGCCACGTGATGGAGCACGAGAGTTTCGAGAATCCGGCCATCGCCGCGGTGATGAATGCGAACTACGTGATCATCAAAGTCGATCGCGAGGAGCGGCCCGACCTCGACCAGATTTATATGTCGGCCGTCACAGCGCTCACCGGGCGCGGGGGCTGGCCGATGTCGGTTTTCCTGACGCCGACGCTCGAGCCCTTTTATGGCGGCACCTATTGGCCGCCCGAAGCGCGGATGGGAATGCCCGGCTTTCGCGACGTGCTCGAGCGCGTGCACGAAGCCTGGGAAGAACGGCGTGCGGAGGTCGAGCGCGGAGCGGCCGAATTGACGGAGGCCGTGTCGCGAATCAGCCAGTCCTATGCCGCCCCCGAAAGCCTCGATGTTTCGCTGCTCGAAGTGGCTGAAGAAACGCGCCTGCGAATTGCAGACCGGGTCCACGGCGGTTTCGGCAGTGCGCCCAAATTTCCGCATCCGATGGATCTGCGGCTCTTGTTGCGGACTTGGAAGCGGTTCGGACGTTCGGACGCGCGCGATGTCGCGGTGCTCACGCTCGACAAC
>DASRXU010000087.1:0-20484 GCA_035687365.1 Planctomycetaceae bacterium
CGTGTGCGCTCCCGTACGAACTGGCGGTCGACGGATCGTCGAATGACGAGAGAACTCACTTCATGATCCGCTTTGAGGCGCGAAAAGACGTGTTCGGTCACCGATCCGCCGGATCGCCGTTCGTGGCGTATGCCCGCACTGCGAACGGAGAAGTGCGAGTCCGAAATTACGCCGTTGCTGCGGGCGAACGGCTGGAGGACTCGTGGGCGGTGACCGAGTTTCCAGGCGGGGTCTATCACCTTCAGGTCTATGGACCAAACGGGTTCTTCCGCGAATTCGTCGGGAGCCAGGAAGACCCGCCGATCGATGTCCATTTCGACCATGGCCGCAGTCACGGCGGCGGAAATGCGTTGACCGGCAACATCGAGCTCCTCGTCGCCAATCGTGATCGAAAAGCCTGTACGATCGAGGTTCGCGACAATTCCTACGGCAATTCCGCTCAGTCGCGCAAGCTGGCGCCCGGGGAGCGGACCACCCTGCACATCGACGCGAACAAATCGTCTGGCTGGTACGACGTGAGCATTCGGACCGCGGCGAGCGAACGCTTCCAGAAGCGCTACGCGGGACGGGTGGAAACAGGAAAGTGGACGACAAGCGATCCGGCGATGGGCCGAGTCATCGGCTAGAAAAACTGCGGCGACGTCACAAGTCTCGAAACGAATTCTAGCCCGCAGGGCGACGCGAACTAACCCGCCTTGCGATCACATGCGTAGCCGTCGCTTGAGATCGAGGTATCGCACAATCGTCCGCGCTGCGATCTGGTCCGCGGGTGTGTCGACGATTTCTGCGCCGCTGCGCCGTAGTCGCTCCAGCAATTCGGCCCGCTCGAGCATTAACTGGCTTGCCACGCCAACGCGGTAGAGGTCGTCGGCCGTTTGCGGTTCGAGCAGCTCTTGCGACTGCAGGCTCTCGTCAGCGATCGTGACGACCAGACAGAGGTGTCGGCGGTTGAGCATCTGAACATAAGCCAGCATTCGACGTGCGGCCTCGATAACAGTCACGTCGGTGAACAGAACGACCAGGCTTCGGCGTCGAACCCGACGGCTCACCAGCGTCAAAACGGTCTCGAAATCGGGTTCGACCAGCCTCGGATATTGGGCATACAGCGTTTCCATGACACGCGTGTTTTGAGCCCGGTCGCGGCGCGGCGGAAGATAGGCGTCGACGCGATCGGCAAACTGCACGAGCCCCACCGCATCGCCTTGATCGAGGGCAGCCCGGGTCAGCAACACAGCGGCTTCCAAAACAGTGTCGAACTTTGTCCGCGTGCCGCAATAGGTTGTCATCATGCGGCTGGCATCGACCATGAGCATCAGGTTTTGGTGCCGCTCGACCTCGTAGTTTCGCGTGATCGGCTGTTGGCGGCGGGCGGTGGCCTTCCAGTCCAGCCAACGGATGTCGTCTTCCGGGCTGTAGTCTCGCAGGGATTCGAACACCGTGCCCGCGCCGCGCCAGCGATAGCGATGGCTGCCCCCTTGGCGGACGAGGGCTGTATTGGCGGCGAGTTCCGCCGCTTTGCTATTGGCAAGGTTGGGCAGCGAACGCACGGGATGCTGCGCCGACACTCGAAACTGCCGAGAACAAAGCCCCATCGGGCCGTCGAGCCGACAGATCGCGTTGCCAAATGCGAGTTGACCTCGTTGCGTGACGCGAAGCTGATAGGTGGTGCTGACCCGCGAACGCCCGGGAATACTTGCGGACATGCGATCGGGCACTGCGGCACCCGATTGCGGCAATTGGTCGCGCAGCTCGAGGGAAATGCCCTCGATGTTGCGGTTCTCGATTCGCCACGTGACGGGGAGCGACTGATCCACGTAGAGTTGGTTTGGCGGCTCGCGCCGTAGCTCGATCCTCTTAAACCGAAGCGAGGCCAGAATGCCGTCGACGATTGCCGCCAGGATTACTCCACCCAAGATCAGCCAAGCGGCCCGGACGCTCCAGGCTGCTCCCTGACCCACGAGAATGATGCCGAGCGACGTCGTCCCGAACAGTAACAGACGCCGCGTCGGAATCATCGAGGGACCTCAATGCGGTCGAGCACTTCTGCGGCGATTTGATCGGCTGTTCGCGCGGAGACCTGCGCCTCGGCGGTTAAGAGAATCCGATGTCGCAGCACGGCGGGCGCGGCGGACTTGATGTCGTCGGGCGTCACAAACTCTCGGCCGTTACTCCCGGCAATGGCCTGACTCAGCAAAAAAAGGTGAATGGCAGCCCGTGGACTGGCGCCGAGTTGCACGTCGGGGTGTTCCCGAGTGCTCCGCACGATTTGCGAAATGTAGCGCAGGACATCCGGCGTGGCCCGAATTTGACGGATCCGTTCGCGGCAAGCGAGCACCTGCTCGGCGCTGGTCACGGGGCTCAGTTGGTCGACAGCAAAGCGATGCAGATCGTGCCCCTGGTTGTATTGCTCCAGGATCTGCAGGTCTTCTTCGGCGGTCGGATATTTGACGAGCAGCTTCGTCAGAAACCGGTCGACTTGTGCCTCGGGAAGAGGATAGGTCCCCTCGTACTCCACCGGGTTTTGCGTCGCAAACACTGTAAAGAGAGGCGAAAGCCGGTGCGTCTCGTTGCCGAGCGAAACCGTCCGTTCTTCCATCACTTCGAGCAGACCCGCCTGCGTCTTGGGGGGCGTGCGGTTGATTTCGTCAGCCAGCAGAATCGTAGTGAAGATCGGCCCTTTTCGCAGTTGGAAAGACTGAGTCGCCAACTGGAAAGTCTCGGTGCCGATGATGTCGGACGGCATCAGGTCGGGAGTGAACTGCACCCGGCGAAATTCCAGTCCCAGCAAGCGGGCGAGCGCTTTGACGATCAGCGTTTTGCCGACCCCGGGAACACCTTCCAGAAGGGCATGACCGCCGGCGAAAAAAGTGCCGATCAACTGGTCGAGCAGATCGGGCTGGCCGGCGAAGACCCGCTGCAGTCCTTCCCGAATCTGGTCCGATTGCTGGCGCACCTGGTCAAGTTCCATAGTCAGGATCCATACAGTTTTTTCCTGAGGGCAATCAAGTTGCGGACAAGGCCACAGACTTCCGAGGGTTTCGCCGGTCGAGCGCTGCTGGCCACAAAACGTTCCGCCTGACGCAAGAGTTCATCCATTTCTGTATTCGAGTGCCCGCGTCGCAAGGCGAGCCCGCGCAGCCGGCGCACGACACTCTCCACAGCCAGCGGCGCAGCGCGGGCTCGCTGGTTGAGAAATGCGGCTGCTTCCACATACTCCCGCGCTGTGCGCCGCTCGACCAAAACATACGGCTCTGGTGGCCCGAAGCGGACATTACGTCCCAGGAAGTACACTCCGGCCAGCAGGAAAGCGATCAGCAGAAAGGCGCTGCCCCCAGGCAATTTCAACAAATACGCGGCGAACGACTCAACCCGTCCGTGGCCGTGACGGTATTCATCGAATCCAAAGACCCCCCGACGTTTCTCCGTTCCCGGGACCGCTCCTCGTCGCGTTGGTTCTTCGCGCAGCTCCTTGGCCAGCAACGCGGCGAGGGCGTCTGCGTTTCCCGCGCCGTCGAAGCCGGCGTTGGTCCAAGCGAAATCGTCGAGGAGCACGTAGACTGCCCCCTTGCCGACGGGCTGGCGGAGCCAAACGACCCCTTTGCCATCCGCGGCCGATTCTCCGGGCGTCGAGATTTTGGTCCAGCGCGGCCCATCGGCACGCACCGTGAGCGATTGCTGTCCAGGAATCGAGACAAGGGATGTCGGCGGATTTGGCGGAACCACATGCGAGAACAGAAGGGACTCTTCTTCCTCCGCATCGCGGCGGGTCGAGGGCTCGCTGGTCTGTTCGTTGTCGCTTTTTCCCGATCTTTTCTTTTCCGAGTGGGTCTTTTCAGTGAGCGCCTCGACGCGGGATTTGACTTTCTCCGCCGACTCGGCCAATGGCGGCGCGGAATGGAATAAATCGTCGACAAACACCTTGGGAAGGGTCGACGGATCGGTCGTGATCACGATTAGCGAGTTACCGCGAACCAGCCAATGTTCAATTTCGGTCCACTGTTCCCGCGTCAGGTCTTCGTGCCACGGCGACCAGGGGCCGTTACCCGCGGTTAGAAAGCAGTTGCCCTCGCGCGACTCGACATTGGCCACGGCCTCCCAGAGCGGGTCTTGCAGATTGCGGAGAGGCAAGCCAAGTTGCCGCGCCCACAAAGCCAACCCTAATCCACCGCCCGTTTCTGGATCGAACGTGCAGCAAGTCAGAGGCGATCGATATCCGACACTGGCACTCGTACCCCACCAGGCGATCAGGCCGACAAGCACGAGCGCCGCTAACGGCACCCAGAGTTTCCGTCGCGCATTCCGCGTCATGGGCTCGCGCCCATCGGTCTAGCTGCCGGTGTGGCCATGGGCCCAGTCATCAGCCCTTGGCAAAAGGCGAAGGCTCGTTCGACATCGCTCCGCTCGGGCCGGATTTTTCCATAGAAGGCGCGGTCGACCGGAAGAGCGATATTGCGAAAATCGGCCGCCAACGCCGGTTGTCGGCGAAGGTCTCGCAAGTACTCGCTGTTCGTGCGAGCGGCGTCATAGCGCACAATGCCCCGATCCTCAAGTCCCGCGAGGATCGCCAGAAAGCCGAGTCGCAATGCCTCGAATGTGTCGCCGGCTTCCAAAGCGGCTTTGGCCCTTGCCAAAAGCACGAGCGCGTCGGGTAGTCGCTCTGGTACTTGGAGCGGTTCGACTCGCATTTGATCCCAAGTCCGCCGATTCCGCAAGAATCGGTACACCATCCACGAACCGACGATGACTCCGACAGCGGCCAAGACCCAGAGCAAGAAATTCGTGGCCTCTGAAGCGGTTTCCAGCCCCGGGACTAGGGAAGGCAGCAATGACGACAGAAAGTGGAGAATGCTTGACAGAATCCGGCCCAAAAAATGCAGGACCGCTTTGACGGCCCGCCCCACATAGCCAAAGACGCCGAAGTCGTTCACCGGAACTTCGACCGTCGCGCGGCGCTTCCACCAAAATGCTGACCCCTCAAAAACTCGCTTGGCGACCACGTCTGGTTTGTCGGTGGGTCCAGCGGCCACGGGCGCACTGGGGAGACGACGAGGCAGTGGCGCGCCGTTCTGGGCGGCTCCCAAACGAAGTGAGTTTCCGCCACTTGCCTGGGCCGCAACGAAGAGAGCAATTAGCGAGATTTCTATGGTCCTGCGCCGACTCACCGGGACGTTCCTGTAGGAAGTGCGGCATTGGTTGATTGGCCGCCGAGCAGTTCTTGACGCAGTTGCTCCAACTTCTCTCGCAGAGGTTCGCCTTCCCGCACCATGCGGACTTCACGATAGAGCAAGGTCATCGAGATGCACCAGCCAACGGCGATTCCCGAGATCAGCAGAGCGACGCCGACCAACTCGACGATCCACAAGTGGTCGAGCACCTGCTTAGAGAGCGAGCTGGCGACGAGGCGTCCTTGGGCGGACAACAAGATGCGCGGCAGAAACAGCAATAGGGCTAGCGCGAGGAAAATCGCGAAGTAGAGGGCGGCGAGAACATTGATTGCGATGTCCTCCTTCAGCAGTCGTCGAGATCGGTAAAAGATGCGTCGCTCTTTCTCGAAAAGGGCGACCGCCGGAGCTGCGCATGTCCGCGGCCCGAAATAAAGCAGCGGCACACCGAAGAATGTGAACCACAGCAAGTAGGCGAAGAACAATTTGACAGCAACCGGCACCAATCGCCCGGAACGGCTCAAGCAATATCGAAAGCATTCACCGGTCTCAGGGAGGGAACCGGATGCCCGCCTCCACGCGAAGACGGCGCTTGGCAACGGCAGAAACGTGCCCACCCACAACACGACCGTCGGCACCAGGATCGCGAAGAGCACGTAGAGCAGGAATGGGTGTAGATCCCAAGTCTGCAGAACGGCGACGATCACCGCGCCGATCGCGCACACGGCCAAAATTGTCGGAGCGGCTAATGCCGCTAATTGCGCGAAGTGTGCGTGCAGATACCAGAAGGCCAGATCCATCTGCACAAGGGCTCGCCGCGTCCGCGAAGAATGACGGCTGCTCATCGGTCAGAGGGTATCCGGATTTGCTGCACCAGAAACGTCGTCCGCGCCCCACGCGAAGGGTCAAGACTCATTGCGGCATTCGCGATTTCATCGATTGTGACAACGATCGAGAGTGATAGACTATAACGCTTGGCAATCAGCCGCGAAATCACCAAAGAGACCTGAAATGGAAACGGCGATTGATGCAAGCGAAGACCCGAGCGGGCGCGAGCTTCCCAGCGCGCCATCACGGGGAGGCAGCTCTGCAGCGGGCGACATTTACAGTATTGGTTGGTGGATCGAGTCGGCCGACGATGAGATTTACGGACCCGTCTCCCGCGCCACTCTCGGCCGCTTTCTCAATCAGCGAGTCCTCTCGCCGAACACGCTCGTGCGCCACTGCACCGAACCCACCAAGCGACCCGTGATCGATGTGCCGGGTGTGCGCGAAGGCCTGCCCGCGGGAGCGTCGTTGCTGGCACATGGGGATAAGCTGGGTGAAGCTTGGCCACGCCGTAAGAGAGAACGATTGGCGCTGGCGCAAGATTCGCTCCCCTGTGTCTGGAAGAATCGGCCGGCTGTGCTTGTGTGCGTACGTTGCGGTGCGCCGTATTGCGAAAAATTGCGAGCGAAGCCGTTCAAGCGACAATTCTACTTTTGCCAGCGCTGCCAATCCCGACTCTACAATCGCCGAGCTCTCGCCTGTATTCTCGATTTCTTCCTTCTTTATTTGCTATTTGTGATCGTGCCCCTCTCAGTTGTGGGTGCGCTTCATGTCGCCGGCGCTCTGGTCGTCACCGAGGCTACGATCGGCGGAATTTACTACGGGTTGTTGGTCGCTTATACGCTGGCCTTTGCCGTTCGTGACCGAGTGATGACTAACGCGGGACCAGGTAAGCGGGTGTTGGGTCTTCGAGTCGTTCAAACGACCGACGGTCATACGCCACTGACTTATGGTCAGGCGTTCCTCCGCTGGTTGGCACTGTATGTACCGGTTTTCGGGCTGATCGATCTCTCAGCACCGTATCGCGATCCGCTGATGCGTCGCTATGGCGATCGGTGGGCGGGGACCCGCGTCATCGACACTGAAGGCAGGCTGAGCCGACTTCGCCAACGAGTCCAGTGGCGACTCTTTAAGAAGAAGGGGGTTCGGCTCGCAAACCCGGTAGTGATTCCGATGTCGGCATTCGCCCAGATTGCCGAATAACGGCCGAGAGGAACGATTCGGCGCTTTGCGTCGGCTCGAAAGGGAGTCCGCCCACCCTTGCAATCAAATCACTTAACTCCACAGCGATCTGTTGGCGATAACGCGAGGCCAGCTGACTGCGCTGAATGACGAACTCGACGGCCAAATCGATCAGCCGGCCAGGCACCGTGGCCAACCGTCCCGCTGGAAGCACTGGTTCGCCGACGGCATCGGCCGACAGCGGAAGGAGCAAGTCGTCCGCGTCCGAGGGATCCTGGAGGACGACCAACGTCCCGGCGACCAGATCTCCCAGTCTTTGGCAACGCGAAGTCATGATCAGACTCGCCGCGCCGATTCCATAAAACGCCGGGAGGAAATCGACGAACCGCATTAGGTTGCGGAGCAGCACATCGAGAAAGCGGAGCGAATATCCGCCAACTTTGATAACCCGAATCCCAATGAGCCACTTGCCAGGAGTCTGGCCACTCATCAGCCACTCGAACACAATGAAGTAGCCGTTGACGATGGCAAATGCGAAGAGCGCGCTGATGGCTGCTCCCCATTCCGGCCCGACCGGCAGCACAACGAGGGCGAATAAGACATTGATCAGCAACTGCGCAGCGATGGCCAGGACAAAGCAATCGACGAGATACGCGGCCGATCGGCTTCCCGCGCCGGCGAGCGCGTACGTCAGCTCGACGTTCTCGGGCGTGCGGATCGTCGTCTCTAGCTGGAGCAAGCCTCGATCGTGAACGTCCATCAGTTCATCAACTCGCGCCATGCCGAGTGGCGGTCACTCGAAGATTTCGTACAACAGTGCGGGCAACTCTCTTTGGCCCGCGTTCCCCTGGACCAGTTCCGCACCGGAACGGCCCTCTATCGGCGCGCGGTCTCCGATCTGGCGTATGCCCGGATGCGCTATCCCGGTTCGTCGGCGGTCAAAGAACTCGAACGCCTGGTGGCGCGCACTCACAGCGTCGTATATCAGGCGCGCCGGGAGACGTCAATCGGCTGGGGACAGTTCTGGCTCCGCACGTCGCCGGCAGCAATTCGCGGAGCGGCCCGGCCCATTCTGCTGGCCGCCGCCATTTTTTGGATCGCGGCTGCGGTGGGCCTGTTGGCGGCCTCCGCTCAGCCTCAATTCGAATCGTTCTTCATCAGTCCTTCGATGCGCGAGGGAATGGCGAAAGGGCATCTCTGGACGGAGCACATTACGAGCATGGCTCCGCAAGCCTCCAGCCACATTGCGACCAACAACATCAGCGTTTCGCTGATGGTCTGGGCGCTGGGCATCACGTTCGGATTGGGAACGATCTGGCAATTGACCCTAAACGGTTTGATGATGGGTGCCATCTTTGCCGCCTGCCTGCGCGCGGGAATGTTCGCGGCGCTTGGGGAGTTCGTGATCGGTCACGGTTCTCTTGAACTCCCGGCAATTTGGATCGCCGGCGGCGCAGGCCTCGTCATGGCCCAGCCGATGATCTTTCCGGCGCGGTTCTCGCGATCGGTGGAGCTGAGATTGGCCGCGCAACGCTCCGTTCAGATTGTCTTGGGGACGATCCCGATGCTTTTGGTCGCGGCGATGGTCGAGGGTTTCATTTCGCCAAGCCAGCTGCCCGGCTGGGCGAAAGCGACCTTGGGAGCCGTCTTGGCGCTCGCCTATCTCGTGTACCTGCTCGCGGCGCCCGCGCCGAAATCTGCGGAGATCGGTCAACCTTCGGCGTGATTGACGCTAAGATCACCGTCATGGGCAGCACCCGACGTAGTGCCCTTCCGGTTTGGCGCCCTCAAATGTGAACGCTGGAGATCCGAAATGGCCGAGATGAGCGACGAAGGATTAGACCTCATTTTTCGAGAAGCCCGAACGCATACCGTCTGGCTCGACAAACCCGTCGACGAGGCCTTACTCCGGCGAGTCTACGATCTCGCCAAACTGGGGCCGACCTCTGCCAACATGTGCCCGATGCGCGTCGTGTTCGTCAGGTCGAAGGAAGCCAAGGAGAAGCTGAAGCCTGGGCTCGACGCGGGCAACGTCGAAAAAACGATGAGCGCGCCAGTCACCGCGATCATCGGGATGGACGTCCATTTTTACGAGAAGCTTCCCAAGCTGTTCCCCCAGGCGGACGCGAAGGCCTGGTTTTCGGGTCGGCCGGAGACTGTGCTTGAGTCGATGGCGCTTCGCAATTCGTCGCTTCAGGGAGCCTACTTCCTGTTGGCGGCTCGGTCTCTCGGGTTGGATTGTGGGCCGATGTCCGGCTTCAACAACGCGCTGGTGGACGCCGCCTTCTTTGCCGGGACGACGGTCAAGTCGCATTTTCTTTGCAACCTGGGGCATGGTGATAGAAGCAAGCTGTACCCACGCAATCCACGCCTAAGCTTCGAGGAAGCGTGTCAGGTGTTATGAGGCGCAGAGAAGAGCTTGGATCCTTCTGTCCCGCGCAGTCTGATCTGTCGTTACCAGAAGCCGGGGACCAGACGGAAACGGATCGCGTGTGCGTACTGTTGGTAGCCCGGCAACTCTTCCAATAGCGTCGCGTCTTCCCAACGGATTCGCAGAATCAGCAGAGAGCAGGCAATGCCCGCGGGGATCAGCGCCCAAAACGAGCCGAGCGCCAAAGCTTGGCCTACGTAAATGAGCAGGCCGGCCGCATATCCGGGATGTCGAACATAGCGATACGGACCCGTGCTGATCACGCGGTGATCGCGATCGGTCTGAATGCGGACCATCGACTCGAAAAAGCGATTGGCCGCCTGCGATGCCGTGAGTAGTGCCATTCCTAGAACGAACATCGTGTAGCCTAAGGCCACGACGCGCCAACTCACGTGATGCCAGTGCAGCCGCCCATCGTCGAGAGCGGCGACAACCAAGATCGCCAGTGTCGTCGGCAGGTAAAAGCAAAGGAGGATCTTGTCCCAACGTTTTGCTTCGAGCCGGTAGCGGCTTCTTGCGGCCAAGACATCTGGGTTCTTACGCCATAGGTAAAGCAGCGACGATCCACTGAGCGTCAACGACACCAAAACAAAGAGCCAGCCTCTTGGCCAGTCGAGCGTGCCTGCGGGTAAGAATGCCAGCAGGCCGAATCGCACAGGAATTGCCAGCAGGATTCGTACGGCGCGGCGGCGATCAAAAAGTCGCGAGTTCGTGTCGAGAACGGCCGTGCCTGGCACTTGCGTCATCGCAATGCCCCTTTGGATCTTGGCCAGTGTTGGTTTGGCAGAGTGTGCTTGGAGGCGGACGCGGAAGCAAGGGAATTCGTCGTGCCGTACGAGGTAAGCTGTTTCGAATGCAAAATCAATAAGTGACAGGGACGCCTCAACTGGAGATTTGAGATAGCCCCACAAGGCGGCAGGTCGCCTGCAATTCTGCGACAATGATGTCGCGATCGACTCTGAGGCAGCTCTCGAACGATTGACCCCGACAAAGGAGTTCAGCCATGGCGCGCGTCGTTCGGTTTCATCGAATCGGCGGTCCCGAAGTTCTGCAGATCGATACGGTCGACGTGGCCGCGCCTGGGCCAGGTGAAGTGCGGATCAACGTGAAGGCTTTGGGGTTGAACCGGGCCGAATCGATGTTTCGCTCGGGGCAATATCTGCAACAACCCGTTTTTCCGTCGAAGAACGGTTACGAAGCCTCGGGCACTGTCGAATCTGTTGGGCCCGGCGTGCAAGGTTTCCAACCGGGTGATGCAGTCAGCACAATTCCCGCGTTCACTCTCGGTCAGTATGGCGTCTACGGCGACACGGCGCTCGTGCCGGCAGCGGCCGTTGCCAAACATCCGCCATCGCTCTCTTGGGTTGATGCCGCCGCGATCTGGATGCAGTACTTAACTTCGTACGGCGCCTTGATCGAGATCGGCAAACTCGGTTCGGGCGACACCGTGCTGATTCCAGCGGCCTCCAGTAGCGTCGGCATTGCCTCGATTCAGATCGCCAACCTGGTCGGCGCGACGCCGGTCGCCCTGACTCGCACGGAGGAAAAGCGCGAGGTGCTGACCAAGCTGGGCGCAGCCTTTGTGATTGCCACTGAGAGTCAGGACCTGGTGGCAGAGGTCGGCAAGATTACGAAGGGTAAAGGAGCGAGGATCGCATTTGATCCCGTCGGCGGCCCGACCGTGACCAAATTGGCCAAGGCGTTGGCGCGGTTCGGCGTACTTTTCGAGTACGGAGCCCTCAGCACGGAACCGACAACGCTGCCGTTGCTGGACCTGCTGGGCAAGTCGTTGACCGTGCGAGGGTACGTCCTCTTCGAACTGACGGCCGATCCGAAGGGACTCGAGCGCGGCAAGCACTTTGTGGTCGACGGTCTTGCCGCCGGTAAGCTCAAGCCGGTGATCGCCAAGACGTTCCCGTTGTCTGAAATCGTTGAAGCGCACCGTTACTTGGAATCGAATCAGCAGATCGGAAAGATCGTCGTTACCGTCTGACCGAATCGCTGGTTTGCTCGCGAAAGCCGTAACGCTGAATCTTATCGAACTGCCGACGCCGGCTGACCGTGACAGTCTAGTCGCGCGGGTGTGATTCCAACTTTCCTGTGCGAGGTGCTGCCGTCGAGACGGGGTACGGCTTCTCGATGCCGTCGATTTGATTCCGATCGGACCACGCGTAACCCGCAGCAGGCAGGATCGCCCGGCCCTAGGGTAGTCTGGTGCCCGATTCCGGCTATGCCGGTGAGGCCCGCCGCAAATCATCGGAGGCCGTGTGTCGTTCGGCCGTCCCCGTGACCCAAAACCACTATCGAGCGGCGATTCGGCCGCGAGCGGCCTGCGTTTTGCGGGTCCGCGTTAGCCCGACTCGGTCCAATTGAATGATCCGGGCATTAGGGATTCGACGGAGCGAAGTGATGTCGACGCAGGCTATCGAGCAATCTGAAGCACATTTGGCGGGGGCGGGCCCAACGACCGACGTGACAAGCGGTAGCGTTTCCCTGCGCAGCCGCGTGGGCTTGAATGCCGCCAACTTCTTCCTGGCCGAAATCACTGGCGTCGTGATGCCCTTCCTGGGCAGCTACCTCGAAGGGCAGCAATGGTCGGAGACGGCCATCGGGATCGCCATTGGGTTGGCCGGACTCGGCGTTTTTCTGATGCAGACGCCGGCAGGGATGATCACCGACTGCGTGCGGCAACGGCGGACGCTTTTGGCCGGCGCGTCGATCGTGTTAGGCGTTTGCTACGGTTTATTGCCACTCGTGCCGGCGCACCCGGCGTGGGTCGATCCGCTGCTGTTTGCGGCAGGTGCAGGTCAGGCGTTCTTTCTGCCACTGCTGGGCGCACTGGCCTTGGGACTCGTGGGGCACGCCGCTCTCAATCGGATGATCGGCCACAACCAGGGCTGGAACCATGCCGGCAACCTGGCCGCAGCCCTCCTCGCCATGGCCCAGGTCAGTCTGTTTGGTCTGACTTCAGTCTTTTATGCGGTGATGGTTGTCTCAACCTTAGCGGCCGGTTCCGTCTTCTTGATTCGCGAGAACGAAATCGACGAGCGCCGAGCGAGCGGTGCTGCGGATGGCGGAGCAAAGGGAGCCAGTCTGCGCGAAGTGCTGCGCGACCGGCGTGTGCTCGTACTGTTGGCGGCAACGGCACTGTTTCATTTGGCCAATGCCCCGGTCATGCCGTTTGTCGGCGCGTACATCAAGAAGTTGGGCGGGAATGACATCCAAGTCGCCGCGGTCGTTTTGGTGGCTCAGGCGGTGATGATCCCGGTCGCGTTGGCGGCCGGTTGGCTCTGCGACCGCTGGGGCCGAAAACCCGTCTTCGCGATCGGTTTCGTCGCTCTCCCGGTGCGGATCTTCCTGTACTCGCTCACGCAAAACCCTTGGGGGCTGGTCGCCCTGCAGACACTCGACGGCATTGGCGCGGGAATTTACGGAGTCGTCATCGTGGCGATGTGTGCCGACCTAACGAAAGGGAAGGGGGGCTTCAACGCGCTCTGCGGCATGATCGCGACTGCCCTAGCCGTTGGCGGCGTCATTGGTCCGCTTGGTGCCGGTTTCCTCGCCGAGCATCTCGGATATAACGGCTTCTTCTACGTCTTCGCTGGTATTGCCGTCGCCGCGGCCCTCCTCTTCCTGACGCTGATGCCCGAGACGGGCGGCGACCGCAATGCGGCGAGACTTGACGTAGGAGGGAGCACGCGTTGAACGGCGGGATGAGTTTGCTGACCTGGATCATCTTCGCAGTGACGTACGCTGGACTGGCACTGGGCAAGGTGCCGGGGCTGCGGATGGATCGGGCCGGCATCGCTTTCGTCGGCGCTACGTTGATGTTGGTCACAGGCGTTTTGGGCCTGGATCAAGCCGTCAGCCCCGACTCGATCGACTTCAAAACGTTGTTCCTACTATTCGGGATGATGATTGTCGTCGGCGTGTTGCGGTTGTCCGGCTTCTTCGAACACCTGACCGACATCGCATCCCGGCATATCGCTACACCGAAGGGGTTGCTGGCCGTGACGATCGGCCTGTCTGGTGTGTTGTCGGCGTTTCTGATCAATGACGTGATCTGCGTGGCACTCACGCCGCTTGTCATCCACTTGGCCCGACGGATGAAGGTCAACCCAATCCCCCACCTGATCGGCCTGGCCACCGCAGCCAATGTGGGTTCAACGGGCACCATCACGGGCAACCCGCAAAACATCTACATCGGGTCGCATTCGGGAATCTCATATCTCCGTTTTGCCGCCCGCCTGCTGCCAGTCGCCATGCTCGGACTTGTGCTGACTTATTTCGTCGTCTGCCTGGTTTACCGTAGGCTTTTGGCATCGCACGAGCAACCCGAGGTAACTGAAATCGAGCGGCCGGACGAAGACGGGGACGCACCGCGCGGTCGCAGTCATACTCGTCTGCAAATCAAAGCGGTGATCGTGACGCTGGCGGCGGTAGTGTTGTTTTTTACCGGACTCCCGCTCGAACTGGTCGCGCTCGGAGCCGCGGCTGTGCTGCTTCTCGACCGCATCAGACCGGAGAAGATTTATCGCCAAGTCGATTGGAGCCTGCTCGTGATGTTCACCGGGCTCTTCATCGTCGTGCATGCGTTCCAGGTTCGCGTCGTGGCCGGGTGGGGCATCGAGAGCTGGACTTGGTTGCTCGACCGTCCGATCGATTTGCTGAGTCTGGTTTCGGCCTCCCTCTCCAACCTTGTCAGCAATGTCCCGGCCGTCCTGTTGCTGGAACCGGTGGTGCAATCAGTCCCCACGGCCACTCGCGAGACAGCCTGGCTGGCGCTGGCGATGTCGAGCACTTTTGCCGGCAATCTCACCGTGCTCGGCTCGGTCGCTAACCTGATCGTGGTCGAAAGTGCGAACCGTCGTGGTGTGCGGATCTCGTTTTGGGAGTATTGCCGAGTTGGCGTGCCGCTGACGGTGCTCACACTCCTCCTGGGCGTCGCCTGGCTGCAATACGTGCACTATTAAGGGGTCACCGGCGGGCCAGCGTCGGAGCGCTTGTCCTTTTCGGCACGCCCCTCATTTCCTGCGACGCAAATCTTGCGTCGGGCCGCACGTTCCTGGGGCTTGTGACGGTGAAGACCAACGCGGCAGGGCTTGCCACGTTCAACTTCAACGCTTGTTGCCGCCTTGGGCGACAACTTCATCACCGCGACGGCGACAGATCCGAGCAACAATACCTCCGAGTTCTCGGCGCCGGTGTCACTCGGGCCGTGACGCCAGGATGAACGAGAAGCTCATCGCCGCTACTTTGACTTGGCGGGTGCCACCGTCAGTTCGTCGAGAGTTTCGTTGACGCCGACCGTGGATTGGGACAGTTCGACGGCGCGGTGCTTGGCGTCGGCCGTCGGGACAGTCCCCTTCAGGGCGATGACGCCTCCGTCTTTCCCCTCGATCTTGAGGTCCGCGTCGGCCAGCGACTTGTCCCAATACAGCCGCGCGTAAACGCGCCCCTCGATCGTCATGCGGTGCGTGGCGCGCTTCACGTCGCCCCACTTCTCGCGGAACTTCGACTCAACGGCTTTCACTCCGCGGTCGACTTTGTCGCCGATCGAGTCCGATTCCTTTTGTTGTCCGAAGGCGTTCATTGCTCCGTAGACCACCAGGACGCAGACCGCCCCGCGCAGCACAGTTCGTGACATGTTCGTTCCTTTGCACTTAGGTTCTGGACACGCGAGTCCGAGCGAGATCATTGAAGGCACGGCGGCACAAATAAATCCTTGCCCCCAGCGACAGGATTTCGCGGCTCGTTCGCCTAATCTTGGACGAATTCCTGCAAAACTTCCAATTATGGGAGGGTAGCGGAGACCACGTTTTTCCACCTGGCTCCTTTCGTACGATGCCCGACGACCCGCTCGGCTTTCCCGGAATCGGGGGCTGGGAAGAGCGGTCAGCCACTTTTTTCAAAACCTCGAAAAAATTTGCCAAATCTTGTCCCCGGTGCGTTAGATTCGTTCGTCATGACTCCGAGGCCTGACCGGAATTTCACCGGATTCAAATTCTTAGAAACACTGATTTAGGAAACCTGCACCATGGCCAAATTCCTGTTCGTTTATCGTGGCGGCAACGAGGCTGAGCAAAGCATGACCCCCGAGCAGATGCAGCAGATCATGCAGAAATGGGGTGCCTGGATTGGCGAGGCGATGCAGAAGGGCTGGATGGTCGACCCCGGCGACGGCCTACTGCCCGAGGGCCGCGTTGTCCGCGGAAAGGTGGTCAAGGACGGGCCGTTCGTCGAATCCAAGGAAGTGGTCGGTGGCTACTCGGTCGTCGAAGCTCCCACGATCGACGCCGCGGCTGAGTACGCCAAGAGCTGCCCCGCCTTGCTATATGGCGGCGCCGTCGAGGTTCGCACGCTGGCGGGCTTCTCCGCCAACATGTAAGCGGTCCAGTCGACTGCCTTAAGACGTTCGAGTTGGCCGGCTTGAGGCTGTACGCTCCGCGTCTGCGAAATCATCTTTTCCGGCAGTCTCGCAAAAGGCTGCCTCGGACAGAGTCCGTCTGTCTGGCGATCCGTCATAATGGTACCTAAACCGAGGACAACCCAATGAAAGCAATAGCGATCTGTGCGCTCGCCTTCGTGACCACTGCGATGCCCGCCCTGGTTTCGGCCGGCGATCAACACGCCGAACGAGCGACGGCAAAGTCCGCGATTTTCGACAAATTCAAGGCGCTGGAGGGCGTGTGGGAAATGCAGGGAGGCCATGACGAGCACGGTGGTCCCCCCAACGGCAGCGTCTCATACAAGGTGACGGCCGGAGGCAGCGCCGTGATGGAGACATTCTTGGCGGGGAGCGAGCATGAGATGATCACGCTCTACTACATCGAGGGGGACGGAATGGCCCTCACGCATTACTGTATGCTGGGCAACCGACCGCACATGCGGGCCATTCCGTCAAAAGATCCCAACAAGATCACGTTGCGCTGTCCCGAGGGGGAAGATCGCGCGCTGGAGGCCGAGCAACACATGCATCAGGCGACCTTCACGTTCCTCGATGCCGACCATTTCAAATCGGAATGGACCCTTTATAAGGACGGCAAACCCGAGGGAACCCACGCGGCCGTCTTCGTGCGAAAGAAGAAATGAGTGCCCGCGTCTAGCCGAGGAACTCTTGACCGTGTCCTCAACGCAGCCCGAATCCGTCGCGCCGCTCGTGGAGCATTTTTTCCGCCACGAAGCGGCGCGACTCGTTTCCGTCCTGACGCGAGTCTTCGGGTGGCGGAATTTCGACCTCGTCGAGGACATGGTGCAGGCCACGCTGCTGGACGCCCTGCAGGCTTGGCGCAATCAGGTTCCCGAGAATCCCTCCGGCTGGCTGCACCGCGTCGCTAAGAACAAGATCCTCGATGCTCTGCGACGTAACCAGATTGGCCGTCGGGTCGTCGAAGAACTGGCGGCCGACCAGTCGACACGGGAAGGGGGACTCGACGAACTGTTTCTCGACTCCGAAATCGAGGACAGCCAGCTCAAGATGATGTTCGCCTGCTGTCATCCGCGGCTCGCTCGCGAAAATCAGTTGGCGCTCACCCTGAAGGCGCTGTGCGGATTCGGCACTTCGGAGATCGCCCGGGCATTGCTGACGCAGGAAGAAACGGTCAAGAAGCGGCTCCAACGGGCAACCCGCGATCTGGTCGACAATCAAATCGCGCTCGAGCCGCCGCCTGCCGACGAGCTCGTCGCACGGCTCGACAGCGTCCATCAGGTCCTCTACCTGCTGTTCAACGAGGGCTACAGCTCGACCGATGGGGAAGCGGCTATCCGGGAGGACCTGTGTGAAGAGGCGGCCCGACTTTGCCATCTGCTCTGCGCGCAGCCGCGATTTGCCACACCTCCCACGCAGGCGCTGATGGCCCTGATGTTGTTCCACGCAGCCCGGCTCGACTCGCGCGTCGATCCGAGCGGCTTCTTCCTGCTCATTTCCGAACAAGACCGTGGCAAATGGGATCAGGCGTTGATCCAGCGCGCTCGCGAGTTTCTCGATCTGTCGGCCCGTGGCACGGTGGTGTCCGTATTTCATCTCGAAGCGGGCATTGCTTTGCATCATTGCGCCGCGAAGAGCTTTGAAGAGACAGACTGGCCGGCCATCTTGCGGCTGTATGACGCTCTGATCGCCCTCCATCACTCGCCCGTCTATCTGCTCAATCGGGCCATCGTCGTCGCCCAGATCGAGGGGCCGGCCGCCGGTATTCGCGCCTTGGACGAAGCGGGTCTCGACCCGGCCTTGCAGCGCTATTATCTGTTTCATGCGACTCTCGGCGAGTTTTACCGCCGCACGGGGGACTTCGAGCGCGCCCGCCGCCATCTCGAGGTGGCTCGCCGCAAGACGAACTCCCCTTTCGATCGCGAAGTCATCGATCGCCGTCTAGGCCTTTGCGACTAGCTCCCGCATCAGCGGGGTGTGGTTGGAATGGCAAACGCCACAAAGTTATGCTGAAGGCATGCCGTTCTGGGGACAGGGCGTCCGGACGGTCCCCTGCCGATCCACACGATTAGGACATGCGCTATGTCGAAACATGTGACGAAGGTTGATCGCCGCGGATTCTTGAAGACGGCCGGTTCGGCCGGCGCCGCGGCCCTGGCTCCCATGATCATCCCCAGCTCGGTTCTCGGCCGAAACGGGGCTGTCCCGCCCAGTGAGCGAATCGTAATGGCGGGGATCGGCATTGGTAACCGGGGAACTTACGACCTCGGTTGCTTCTTGGAGCAAAAAGACGCCCAGTTCGTCGCGATTTGTGACATCAAAGAGGCCCGCCGCCTCTCGGGTAAGAAAAGAATCGACGGCGCGAACGGTAACGAAGACTGCAAGATGTATCGCGACTTCCGCGAAGTCCTCGATCGCAACGACATCGACGCCGTCCTGATCGCAACCGGGCCCAACTGGCATTGCACCGCCGCCGTCAACGCGGCCCGGGCCGGTAAGGACATGTATTGCGAAAAGCCCTGTACCAAAAACATTGCTCAAAGCCTGGAACTGGCTGACACGATGCGCCGCACGGGCCGCGTGTTTCAGGCTGGTACGCAACGCCGAAATTTGCCCCACTTCGCCTTCGCGTGCTGGCTGGCCCGCACGGGCAAGCTCGGCAAGCTCAAGCGGGCTTATGCGCATCCCGCCGGAATGCAGCCGGTAACCAGCGGCTGGATGCCGCCGGAAAGGGTACCGCCGATCGAGCAGGTCGACTGGAATATGTACCTCGGTCCGGCGGCCTGGCGTCCGTTCAACGCCAAGCAGCTCGACGGCTTCAATTTCGAAAAAGGTGGGGGATTAGTCGGCGGCGGGGTGCTCGAATGGGGCTCGCACTGCGTTGACCTCTGCCAATGGGGCGTCGGCAACGATGGCTGGGCTCCGGTCGAATACAACCCGCCGAAAGACGGCCAGATCGTCGCCCGTTACCCGAACGGCGTCGAGCTGATCTTCCGCGAAAAAGACTGGATTCCACTTGGCTCGTGTCCCGTGCGCTTTGAAGGTGAGACCGGCTGGGTCGAAACGGGGGACAGCGGAAAGATGGTCCTCAGCTCTCCCGAGCTGCTCGCCGGCCGAACGATCCCCGAGATCGGCGGCTATCCGGCCACGTTCCACGTCCGAGATTTCCTCGATAGCGTGAAGTCGCGCAGCCAGCCGAAGGGCAACGCCGACACAGCCTGCTTCGCGCACATCGCCTGTCACGCGACGAATATCGCGCTCTATCTCAATCGACCGATCAAGTACGACCTGGCCAAGCACGAGTTCGTCGGGGACGAGCAGGCCAACCGCTTACGCTCCGAGGCGCTTCGCGAACCCTGGCGAATTTGATTCGTTTGCCGAACGAATCCGCGGACTCGCCAACCGACTTCAAGCGCCGCTTCCTCCCTCGACTTCAACCCTCATTCGGAATTATTGCCGTGCATCCGATTCGTAACATGCTTGCTTGCCTCACGTTGCTTCTTGCTTCTGTCAGCGTCGGCCAAGCCGCCGGCTGGACAATGGAAGGCGGCCGGGTCCCCTCGCCGAAGAAAGAAGCCGATTTGATCGCCGTCCTGCATTCAGACGCTGCCAAAGCGAAGAAAGCCGACGCGTGCAAGGATCTGGCTGTGTACGGCTCCGACAAGGCAGTCGCAGAACTCGGAAAACTGTTGGCGGATGAGCAGCTTGCCTCTTGGGCTCGGATCGCGCTGGAAGCAATCCCCGGTCTGGCGTCGGACGAAGCATTGCGGAAGGGCGTCGATTCGCTCAAAGGGAACTTGCTGGTCGGTGCGATCAATTCGATTGGCGTCCGACGTGACGTGTCGGCCGCCAAGGCGTTGGCCGGCAAACTCGGGGATCAAGATGTTGCGGTAGCCTCGGCGGCGGCAGTCGCCCTGGGGCACATCGGCAATGCGGACGCCGCGAAATCGCTTCAATCCGCGCTGGCTTCGACGTCGGGCAGCATTCGATCGGCCGTGGCCGAGGGACTGGTGTTGTGCGCCGAGCGTGCACTGGCCGCCGGTCATGCGGCCGAAGCTGTGGCGATCTACGACGACGTCCGCAAAGCGGATGTTTCGAAACAGAGAATCCTCGAGGCCACTCGCGGTGCGATTCTTGCACGACGCGACGAAGGGATCCCTCTGTTGATCGAGCAGCTGAAGTCGGACGACAAGAAAATGTTTCGGATGGCCCTCGGTCTGGCGAGGGCGTTTCCCGGCACTCAAGTCGACCAGGCGCTCGCGGCCGAGATCGATCATGCGACGCCCGAGCATGCGGCACTCGTGATCGGGGCGATGGCCGATCGTAAGGCGACGGTGCTCGTCGCTGCGCTCCTCAACGCCGCGACTCGCGGTCCGACTGAGGTGCGCGTCGCGGCGATTGCCGCTTTGGGGCGCGCGGGAAACGACTCGTGCGTGGCGCCGCTGCTGGGCTTT
>DASRXU010000088.1:0-5000 GCA_035687365.1 Planctomycetaceae bacterium
GAGGTGCAGCCGGGCGCGTGTTCGGGGGCGCGGTCTCGGATCCCGCCTCGGGGGCAACCTGCCGCAGGATCTCGTGGGCCGCAATTTCCTTTCGCAATCGGGCGGCTGCGGCGGACAAAGACGCGGCCCGCGTATTACCCCGATCAAGATTTGAGACAGCGCGGGCCATCTGTTCGCCCGTGGCTGCGTCGTGCGAAGCGACGGCTCGCTCGCCCTCGCTCAGCATTGAATCGACTCGCTCGGCAAACGCGTCGTGCGCCGCAGCAATCATCTGCGTTCCTGCCAGTGAAACGGCGACTCCACCGCTTCCCAGAGCCCGCTGCCAAAAGTAAGAAAGAGCCCCGTTGGAATCCCGCTTTGCCGCACCCCGCGTTTGAAAGACGAGCGGTTGCTGATTAGCACCCAGCTCGAAACTCAGTGTCAGTGCGTCGCCGACCCGACCCTTGCCCAAGTAGACCGTCTCGCGATCGCTCCGCAGCGGCAACGCCGTTCGCGGCTGCAGGTCAACGCTTTGGCCACTGGCCACAATACGGGTCGGATAGAGAATGGGAGCTTTGGCAGCGGCCGCCAGTTGGCTGCCCGCCGTGGCTCCGCTTTGCTTATCGAGTAGCACGATGCCGCCCGTCTGTTGAGCGAACGTGCCGAGCATTTCGAGATCGGTTTGCGGCCCTACCGCGAAACTGTCGACCGACACGTGGCGTCCACGCATCTCGGCGGCCAATTCTCCGACTTCCGCGGGCTGAGCCAGGCGAGCCGCACTCATGCCATCGCCGATGTAGACGATCGCCGCCGAGGCGTCGGCGGGTAGATCGTTGAGGACCGATCGAAGGCAAGCGAGTTGGTTCGTGGCACCGAGCGGCACTCGGTTCGCCAAGGCTTCAACGCCGCCAGCACAGGCTTCCGATTTCGTCGAGGCGAAAGCCGACATCATCGGCTCGGCTTTGACGTCGACTGCGTAGAGCCGGACCCGATCCGCATCGCCGAGCGTCGCCAAATAGCCGCGGACAACTTCCATCGAGCGTTGGCGATAGGGGCCGAACTGGCTGGCCGAAGTGTCGACGAGCAACGCATGCGTTCGCACGTCACTCGCGGGCATCGTCGCGCGGTCGGCGCGAACGCCTAAGGCGAAATAAGCATCACCCTGCGGGGGAGAATACTGGTAGATGCAGACATGGGGTCCGGAAGCCGGAGCCGTACCGGCCGCCAGCGATGAATCCGAGAGACCCGAGACGACAGCACAAACAACGAGCACAACCGCGCTCATGGCAAGTCCAGGCCGGATCGCCATATGTCGTAACTCCCGAAAGAAGCGTCAAACGAGCTGAGGCCAACGAACCGAGGCAGCCCGACCTGCGCCCAGTGCGCGCAGCATTCTCGGAGACCACTTCGATTTTATAACCCTTCGGAGATGTCTTCGTAGTGAAATCCGCCGAAATTTGCCGAAATCGCCAAATTTCCCAACTTCTAATGACGGAAGCCTTTCGTGTCGTTTCTGCGAAAGAAACTCCGGGTGTTCTTTAGGCGAAGTTGGCCTCTTGATCCGGTTTCGCATCCGGCTCTCCCGCGACTTTCCGGATCCTAGCGATTCCGCTGGTTGTGTCGCGTGGCCCAAGCCGATGAACAGAGGCGGGCTCCCCCGCAAGCTCGGCCCTCTGATTCGCGCGCCGCGTCGCCCGACGCAAGTAATAACAGCACCAACGCTTGGCGAGTCAGGCGGCCACGGCGCTCAGTCCGCCTCGTTCGATCACGTGGAAGCTGGAACCGCTTGCGATGCGGCGAACTTGGCTTGCCGCTGGACTCGTCGCGCTCAGCACGCTTGCGGCACTGTTCGCGCTGCTGGGTAACCGCCAAAGTTCCGAACAGCACCGGGCTTCGCATGGGTTGCCCGCGCTAGTTCCCGGCACGGCCTATGTGGCGGACGTTGATCGGGACCAAGCCGATGTGGACTTGGAGTTTCAGCCAAATTCTCGCTACATCGTCGTGATCTCGAGTTTGGCTCGGAGCACGGGGACCTTTTCGGTCGCCGCCTCTTGCCGGGAAATCGCCGCTCCCACGTTCTGCCCGAGGCCGCTGCCTCCTCAGCAACCATCTGCTGTCGGCGCAGAGCCAGACCGCAGCGCCTCTTCGATCGTGAACAGCCGAACGATCGAGGCGCCCGTCCAAGCTAAGACGAACCGAGCTAAGACGAACCGAGCTAAGACGAACACTGTGTCGAGCGCCACCCCGGCCCGCACATTCGCCGTCCACGTGACGGACGGCAGCTTGGATGATCCGACTCAGTACGCGAAGGTGGCTGCGCACCAAGTCGCTGTCGGGCGCAATGTGCGGATCTATCTGGACGATCAACAGTCGCAAAAAGACCTGGCGCCGGGGCTTGTCGGAAGCATTGCTGACCTGTTCGACAACGAACTGATCCCCCGCTTTGCGAGCGTGTTTGGCACCTATCGCGACGTGGATGGCGACGGTCGGTTTTCGGTGTTGCTCAGTCCGTGGCTGTCGCGGCTGCAGGGGGGCCGCACTTCCATCGGGGGATTCGTTAGAGGGAGTGATTTTGAATCACACCTCGCCCCGCCCTTCAGCAATCACTGCGACATGATGTACGTCAACTCGCAGACGATCCCCGGGCCGCACTTGCGAACCCTGTTGATTCACGAGTACACGCATGCCGTCAGCTTCAGCCGACGGACTGGCAGTCGAGATGGGCACACTTCGTTTCCCGAGGAGGAGGATTGGCTCAACGAGGCTCTGGCGCACTGCGCTGAGACCTTATTTGGCGGAGGCTGGACCAATCTCGACTACCGAATTTCGCGGTACCTCAATGACACGGCAGCGTATCCGCTCGTCGTCGAAGATTACTACCGGGCCGGCTTGTGGCGTTGCCACGGCTGTCGCGGCGCGACCTATCTGTTCTTGAGATATTGCGTGGAGCGTTTTGGCGCGCAGACGTTGACCCGGTTGATTGGCGCTCCGGCGCGCGGCACCAGCAATCTGGAGCTGGCAACGGGTTGTTCGTTCGAGCGACTGTTTCGCGATTGGACCCTTTCGCTGATCGACGGTTCTCCAACCGCCCACGCTCCTAATCAACTAGCGAGCTTCGACCTTTACGGGCCGCTCGGGCGGTGGGGCCTTGCCGGTCCGCGATTACGCAATTGGGACGTCGACTCTGGCGCAATCACAGTCCAATTGAAGGGAACTTCGACGGCATTCATCGAGCTGTCCGCATCGCGGAAACCCAATCTACGCCGCCTGCATTTCAGTGGTGCGCGCGGCACGCAATTGCAGATCTCTCTGGTGCGGCTCTCCGACGATTCGCCGCAAATCGACATCGAGGCGAGCTGGTCCCAGCGGACCTCAATCGCTCAGGGAGTTACCGGGTCTGCTGCAACGCCAGCGGCGGTTGGCAACGTGCTGCAAACCACGGTTCGCGCGAGGAGCGGCCAGGATCTCACAATCGAGCAGATTGCGGCCGAGCAAAATGCGGGCGAGGACCGTGCCCCGCTTTGCTTCCGTAGCGTTTTGATCAAGTCGATCGAAGTCAGCGTTCGTCCGGCGGGTCCGAAAACTGAATCGACTGCGACGGTTCCAAGCGCGCCACAGTGCTGCCGCGTGTTCGAGCTTCCGGCCAAAGAATTCTCGGATGCGACGTGCCCGGTCGTCGTCAAAGTCGTGGCCGTTGACAGTCGTGGCCGACGCGCCGTGGGTTGGGCAACGGTTCGAGAACGTTCACCCCAGCAAGTTGCCGCGCTCGCCGCAGCACGACGTTGAAGCCTGCCAACGAGACTGTGCTGCTTCAGACTTGAGGCGGGACAGACAGGGCTTGCAGTGCGTCTTCACGGCTGTCGAACAGCGGCCAGACGTCAAGCAGCCGCATTGTTTGCAGCAGGCCGCGAGTCTTGTCCGAGGCCCGGCACAACACGGCCCGGCCACCGCGATTCGAGGCGATTCTCGACAGCGCAACGACCACGTTGATCGTCACGGCGCTGTAGACCGCCGCATTTCCCAAGTCGACCACAAGATCTCGGAACGCCCCTCCTTCGAGCAGGCGGCGGACTTTATTCGACTCGACGTGCACATCTCCGTAATGAAATTCCGAGGCATCCCCCAACGGCGTCACGACGAGCGTCGCGCCGGTGCGATCCGCCAGAAAGACCTTGTTGTGACGCACGGTCTCCAACGGATCGAAGTCAGCCGAGAGCGGGCCTTCGGAAGCATCGGCCCCGGTGGTCAGGTCGTCGGCGTCCGCATAGTCATCTTGAGGAAACGCGTCCGGAGACCAGGCGGTGTTAGGCGCCTCAACTGGCTCGTTCGCCAAGGCGGCGTCACGGTTGTGTTGGCCGGAGAACATCATCTCCCGTTCTGCGGTGAGTTTTTGCCACTCTTCAATGAGTCTCTGCCGGAATTCGGCAAGTTCGCCAGCGCGATTCGCGACTTCCAGTCGCTGACGCCCCAACGATTCGGAGTCTTGAGCCAAACATCGCAAACGCGCCGCCAAATCTTCTTGCTTGTGAGTCAGATCGGCGGCGAGCGCTTCGTACGCAGCTCGGTCGACGTGCAGATGCTCCCACTCAGACGCCAAGCGGCCTTGTGCTTCCTTGAGTTTGGCTTCTCGGGCTTCGAGTGCCTGCTCACGCGCTGTGACCGCTTCGCGAGCGGCGGCAAGCTTCTTCCGGTCTCGGGCGAGCGACGCTCGAGACTCATCGGTTGCCGAAGAGCCAAATGGCTCCGCGGACGCGATTTCTCGCGACGGCGGTTCTGGATCGCCCGTTGCCGGCGCCAGCACGACGTCGAAGCTGTCTTGGCCGGAGGGCTCTTTGGCAGTCTTGCGACTCGATCGGGAGATCGGCTGCACGCCCCCCGCGTCCTGGGATGGGGCGACGGGCATGCTTCCGCTCAGGTAGTGAACCTTCAGATGAAATCGCCCGAGACGCAACGTCTGTTCGTTCTCCAAGCGAGCGCACCGCAGCACCTTGCCGCGGAGGCGCGAATGGCCGCGCCCCGAG
>DASRXU010000088.1:10000-11997 GCA_035687365.1 Planctomycetaceae bacterium
AACAGATAAAAGGTACTCTGGGGATAACAGGCTGATCACACCCGAGCGTCCATAGCGGCGGTGTGGTTTGGCACCTCGATGTCGGCTCATCACATCCTGGGGGTGAAGAAGCTCCCAAGGGTTCGGCTGTTCGCCGATTAAAGTGGTACGTGAGCTGGGTTTAGACCGTCGTGAGACAGGTCGGTCCCTATCTAGTGTGGGCGTACGAAACTTGAGGGGTTTTCTCTTTAGTACGAGAGGATTTGGAGGGACATACCTCTGGTGTTCCTGTTGTCACGCTCGTGGCAGCGCAGGGTAGCTAACGTATGGCCTGGATAAGCGCTGAAAGCATATAAGCGCGAAGCCATCCCCAAGATCAGGTTTCGTTGGACTTAGGTCCTGAAGTCCCCTGGAAGACGACCAGGTTGATAGGCTGGTGGTGTAAGGCGAGTAATCGCTTCAGCTGACCAGTACTAACGGACGAACACTTGACCACTTTGATTCTCTTCTCAACGCGACACACTGCGCAAGCAGTCTGTCCGACGCATTGCGTGCGGATTTGTTCCGTTCGCCTTGCTCCGCAAAGAGTGTCGAGATGTCACTTGCGCCGCTATCTATTTTGAAATAAGACCGGGACCGCGGTTAACGCCGTGCCCCGGTTCCTTTCCGGTGACTTTTTCAGGGGGGAAACACTCGTTCCCATTCCGAACACGACCGTTAAGCCCCCTGAGCCGATGATAGTGCTGAAAAGTGCGAAAGTAGGTTATCGCCGGGACCTTTCACGTGGCCCGCAGCTTGAAAAAGCTGCGGGCTGCGTCGCTTTTTGAGTTCCGCGCACTCCCGATGGGGCACGTTCAGGGGTTTGCGGCGGCTCGCCTCCCGCCTTCAGCAGGTCTTGCCGATTTCTCTCGCCCCGAAATCCAAAAACTGGTAGTGTCCGCCGCCTTTGCGCCCAGCTCGCCAGTGCGATTGGTTTGAAATCGCATTCGCGCCAGCTAGGTGCCACTACCCATTGATTGTCGATTTCACCCTGGGAGGCTTAACGCCCGTTGTCGGTTTCCGGCGCACGCTTCGCCGATGTTCCGACCCAGATCTTTTTGAAGCGCATTGGTCAACGAAAGGATTTGTGCCATGCGCGGCAGCAAACTGTCGGCCCGCCTTAGGGCAAAGCGCAAGGAAGCGCGGGGCCTCGTGCTCTGGATTGCACGCGGGCTCGTTGTCGGTCTGTTTGGTCTCGGCGCCTCGGCGGCCGCCCAACTTGCGGGGGGTCGACCCGATCCGGCCGTTCTCCCTCAGGCGGAGCCTCCCGTCGAGGTTTCCAACGAGGAACCGGAAGCTCGCGATCAGCGCATGTTGCGCCAGGCGGTCTTCTGCGATCGGAATGTCCAATGCAATCTTGAAACCGCCGCGTCCGCGCTGAAATCGGGCGACGTGCACCAGGCCGTCGGCAGGCTGCAGCAGGTGCTCGACCAGCCGGGCGACCATTTCATCTGGGTCGAGTCTGAACGTCGACTGTCGAGTGCTCGTCGTAGGGCCGTCAGCCTGTTGAGCGCGGCCGATGGCAAGACGCGCGAATTCTATGATTGGGCACACGCCGGCGAGGCCCAACGGTTGCTCGACCGTGGTCTCAAGGCCTCTGACCCCGCGGCGGTCGCCGAGGTGGCGCGACGTTTCTTCCACACGGCCGCCGGATTCGATGCGACCAATTGGCTCGCGACTCGCTGGCTCGATCGGGGTGAATACGCGCTGTCGATTCGCGCGTGGAAGCTGCTCGCCGCGGATCCCTCCCATCGAAAACGGCTCAACGCGGCCATCCAGCAAAAATTAGGTGTGGCGGAACGACTGTGCGGCGGAGGGTCGCTCAATGATCGCTATGCCGTCACTGGGCCCTCCGCGCCGGATGTCACGGCGTCGAACCCCAACGAAACTCGCTCGGCCGATCACTCGGCCCCGCCGCGCTCGGCCGATCTGACGGCACTCGAAGAAGGCGCCGCGACCGATCAGCCGCCAACTGGGCC
>DASRXU010000089.1:0-2334 GCA_035687365.1 Planctomycetaceae bacterium
CTTCGCCACTGGCGAGCGCACCAAACGCAATGCAGTCGAGCTCTGCCGCGCGCTCGGTGTCACCTTTGCCGAAATCGACATCACCGAGACCGCGAAGCTGATGCTCACCGAGATGGACCATCCGTTCTCGCGCGGCGAGAAGGTCTACGACGTCACGTTCGAGAACGTTCAGGCCGGGCTGCGCACGGATTACCTGTTCCGCCTGGCCAATCAGCACGGCGGAATCGTTCTCGGCACCGGTGACCTCTCCGAGCTGGGACTGGGCTGGTCCACTTACGGTGTCGGCGATCAGATGTCGCATTACAACGTCAATGCAGGTGTGCCCAAGACACTGATTCAGCACTTGATCCGCTGGGTCATCTCCTCGAACCAGTTCCCGTCGGATGTGGACGCCGTGTTGCAGTCGGTGCTGGACACCGAGATCACCCCCGAACTCGTACCCACCGGCGAAGAGGACGAGCTGCAGAGCAGCGAAGCGAAGGTCGGTCCCTTTGCGCTGCAAGACTTCTCGCTGTTCCAGGTCCTCCGCTACGGCTTCCGGCCGTCGAAGATCGCCTTCTTGGCGTGGCATGCGTGGAGCGATGCCGATCAGGGCAACTGGCCACCGGGATATCCGGAAAGCAAGCGGCCGTCCTACTCGCTCAAAGAGATCCGGCACTGGCTGCAGATCTTCGTGCAGCGTTTCTACTCGTTCAGCCAGTTCAAACGGTCAGCCCTGCCTAACGGGCCCAAGGTGTCCCACGGTGGGTCGCTGTCGCCGCGCGGAGACTGGCGCGCCCCGTCGGACATGTCGGCCCGAGCGTGGCTCGATGCGATCGAGCGCGAGGTCCCGGAGGACTAGTTGCCGCTATCGGGCAGGATCGTCGGCGACTTCGATGTCACCAGCCGCGGCCGCAGCGCGCAGTTGGTGGAAGTCGTCGAGCGACTTGTCGGCGTATTCGTACGACCATGCGGCGACCGCACCGTGCACGTTGTCGCTTTTGCCGACGTATCCGCGCAATATCGACGCATTCGCGCTCTGCGAGTGCGCCCGCGCCAGCAGAACCGCGCATGCACTGACGTAATCACGGAATGTAGAAGGGGACATGCCTTCGGTATCGACGGTGCCCTTCATGTCGTGGAACTGACGGACGTAGTAGTCGCGGCCGTCCTTGCGTGTCGTCCCGAGGAACACGTCCGACATCGCCTGCAGAATTCGTTGGCCATCGATGACGCGCACGCCCTGGCCCTTAGCCTCAACGGCCCCAGTCAGCGTGTCTGGCTGGCGCCAACCGCCGTACTCGTCGAGCACGGATCGAGTGGCCTCTTTGATCTGCATGATCATCGGTGTGTCGTTGGGGCCGACCATGATGACCAAGTAGCACCGGGTACCGACGCTGCCGACGCCAACTACTCGCAGCGCGACATCGGTGACGCGGAAGTGCGACAGCAGCAGCGCGATGTCAGCCGGGACTGCGGCCAGATACTCCTCAATCGACTCGACCAGGGGGGCTTCGATCTCCTCGTCGACGTGCTGGAGAACCGGCGGTGATTCCCGCAGGCGCGGCGTTCCCTCGGGCCCGATCTCCGTGATCTGTTTGAAGACACGCGCCGACGTTCGCGTGCGCGCCCGGGATATCGTTTTCTGAATCAGAGCCTGCGATGCCTTGGATACCTTCCCGGTGTAGTGCTCTGGTTCCAGCCGCAGGTAGTAGCGGTCCAGAACGCTCATCTCCTCGAGCATCGCCTGCAGACTGGTTTGGTAGCCCACCAACGCTTGTTCGACAGAGCGGCGGATGGCCTTGGCGGGATAACCCGCGTGGCGGCCCCCGATGATCGCGCTGGTGATCAGGCGTTTGACATCCCACTCCGCGGGTGCGACAGCGGCCTCGTCAAAATCATTCAGGTCGAAGACTATTGAGCGGTGCGGAGCTGCGTACATGCCGAAATTCGACACGTGAGCGTCACCGCAGCACATGACTTCGATCCCAGTCGACGGGCTTGCAGCGAGGTCGGCGGCCATGACCGCTGCCGAACCTCGGTAGAACGAAAATGGGTCGGCGAGCATTCGGGCAAAACGCAGCGGGACGAGTTCGGGTAGTCGGCTTGCGTTTTGAGCGACGAGAATCTCGGTAGCCGTTCGCGGAGAGGGAGTCAGCTGTGCGAGAGCGCGCCGCGGGGCGGTCTTTCGCAGCGCCCGACCGCGTGCCACATCCTCGCGAGGGACTTCCAGATCGATCAGGCGTTCACGCAACACCCGTGGTGGCATCTGCTTAGCGTACTCAGCCCATATCGATGGATACGGCGCTTCGCTGCAACGCACACGGGAAAGCCTTGAACTCAGTGAGGCGCGCC
>DASRXU010000090.1:0-11820 GCA_035687365.1 Planctomycetaceae bacterium
GTTTTTTGCGGTGGCTTCGGCAATCGCGAGACGGGGCGGCTGGGTCCCTTTTTTGCCCCGGCAGGTTTCGGCACACGCTTAGTCGCGACCGGTTTTTTCGCCATGAATTTCCTACGCTCTCGTTCGGCGGGCCGGAAAGTGGCAGGCTTGGGGTATCGAACGACACCGCGAAACCTGGAGACGTTCGAACCTGCGCGACTAACTGCGCTGCAAAGCCTTGAAGCGAATAATCTTAGGTTATATCGACCGGCGCGAACGAGGACGGGTGTCGGGTCGGATCGCAGGCGGCTGTTGAAGACTCCGATACCCGTCCGATCTCCATAAATCGGGCATCGGATTCCGTTTGTACAGGCGGCCAGAAATCGTGTCAAGCAACCGGAGGAGAGCTTAACTGCAATGGTGGCAAGTGGCTTACGCCGCGCCTCACCACACAACCCAGAAGGTAGCCGCCTGGCTCCGACCGACGTAAACGATTACGCGATAAATAATTACGCATCGCGCCACGAAAGGACGGGTCCCTGCCGAGCGCCGGCCTCGGAGATTAGGCCCCGGGCTTCGGAGCGCGCGACTCAAAGAACATCGCAGCATCTATCCCGTGAGTTCGCCATCCAGCGGATGGAGCGTCGCCAGCGACAGCGTGCACTCTCCCGGGAGAGGCGGCGAATTTCGGTCGTCGCCGACACCGCCGCTCTGCTCGATGTCGTCAATCCATTGCCGCACGTCCGCGTGATATTCGCTCGCTAAGTCGCCCTTCACCAGCTGACGCAGGAACTCGGCTGCACCGTCTTCGGCCAGGTCAGCAGCCTCAGCGCTGGGAAAACGCCGCGACGGATCGGGATCGATTAGACGACGAATCAGATTGATCAGCAACTCGTTGTAGGCGATCTCCTCGGGAGGCAACAGCTTGGGCAGCCGCTCCAGGATCTGCTTCTTGGACCGAAGCAATTCGCCAAAGCGGACCTTGCCCGCGAACGGCTGTTCGCCGCAAAGCATCTCGAGGAGGACGTAGCCCAGGCTAGCCAGATCGGACTGCTGCGAACCCGGCTGTCCCTCGAGCACTTCGGGCGCGGCGTACGCGGGCGTGCATCGCCCCGAGGGGGGCGAATCGTACAAGTCGAACGCGGAGCCAACGTCGATGATCTTCGTGCTTCCCGTTCGCTTGAGCATGATGTTTGACGGCTTGATATCCGAGTGCACGATGCCGTCTCGATGCAAAGCCGCGAGGGCGGCCAGACAGCCGCGCAGCACGGAAACAGCGATTCCCGGCTTGAATCGCAACGATTCCTTGCCCTGCGTGACGGTAAAATTGTTGATGTGCTCCCAGCGCTCGCCGGTCACATTGGACTTAATTTGCTCGAACACCCGAGGGCGACAGAGTCGTTGAAGGTCGTATCCGTCGACCCATTCCATCTCGAGCAAGCGGATGCCGCGGTGCTTGATGAAATTGTGAACGTCGACAAGGTTGTCTTGCTGAATGCGCGCCACGCGGCCGGCAACGCTGGCGATCCGCGCCATTTCCGTTTCGTAGCTGGCGACGTCCGCATAAGGAGCCGGCGAAAAGACCTTGAGCGCGACGCGCCGTTGAAAGTCGTCGGCCCCTTGCCGCTGGCTGAGAAAGACGATGCCCTGACCGCCGGTTCCCAGGCAGCGCAGGAACGGACGTCGCGAGACCCAGACCAATTCCTGGCGCTTGAGGATCGTCTCGTAACGAGCGATAAGCGGATTGGCGCGCGATGCGGCCGCACTTTTTTTCGGGGAAGCTTTCAGAGAGACACTTCCTTGTTCTGCCGTAACTCGGCGATCCAGCCCAGCGGAGGCGAAAGCATCCAATGCTTCGGTCTCCGGGACGCCGGCTGCGGTTGGATAAAGCGGGGGCATTCTAGCGGCCGATTCGGTTCGTTTCCACGGGGGTCTGCCTTACTTGTTACACAGACGGACGGACAGCCCAAGACGGCGCGCGGTTCGCTCACCGCCGTCGCCGCAAGGGCCAAAGTCCGCCACCATACGGATTTGCAAAAAATCGCGGAGGCGGACGGCGCTTGACAGCGCACCCCGGTTTGCAAACAATCGCGCCGGCCATTTGATGGAACATTTTCTCGAGGAAGGGACAGCGATGAGCGGACCGATCGTGCGTACGGGAACCACTCCGAAATTCTGGCAGAACTGGGACCAGGTCTTCGGTGGCAAGAAGGGCAGCAAGAAATCGGATTCCGGCGCTACCGCGGCCGTGGGCACGAAATCTGCCAAGAGTGCGAAGAAGGCCTCAACCAAAATGGCCGTCGGCAAGAAAGCCAAGAAGTCGGCCGGGAAGAAGAAATAAGGATCGTGCCCTTACGTTACGCGGCGGCACGCGAGGATCCGTTTTCCGGAGTGACCCTCCGGCTGCGAGTCTTGGTGACGGCCGCCGTTTTCGTTTCGTTCGTCATCAGTTCGCTCGCGCGTTATCCGATTCCTGGGCCGAACGAGCCGCACTACCTCTGCAAGGCCAAGCACTACTGGGATCCCCAGTGGTGCGAGCGGGATTTCTTTCTCACGTCGTCCAACGCGCATCTCGTTTTCTTTCAGACCTTCGGACTGCTGACTCGCTGGTTTTCGCTCGACACGACGGCCTTCATCGGCCGTATGGTCGGGCTGCTTATCTTTGCTGCCGGGTGGACACTGCTCGTTCACACGCTAGTGCCGGCGCGTTGGCCGCCGCTCTGGGCGGCTTGGATCTTCCTGACGATCGCTGACTTCGCCGGCAACTTGAGCGGTGAGTGGCTGATTGGCGGCATCGAAGCGAAGGTGATCGCCTACGGATTACTCTTCGCCGCCATGGCTTGCTGCGTTGTCGGGATTTCCCAGCGGCGCGGGCGCGTGTTGCTCGTCGCGGGAATTCTGTCTGGGATCGCGATTAGCTTTCATCCCGTCGCCGGGATTTGGGGAACAGCCTGTGCAGTGTTTGCGTCGCTCATCATTTTTCTGTTTGGAGAACGCCCATCCGCCCGCCCCGCGACTGCCCCGACATTTCGCTGGTGGATTGCGGCTGCAATCGGAAGTGCGGCGATCCTGGCAGTGCCAGGAATTGTTGCGGGCGTTCGCGCGACAGAAGGAAGTTCGCTCGAGGCCGACTACATCCAGGTTTATTACCGCTTGGCGCATCACCTCGATCCGCTGCATTTCGCGAAAGAGGCCTGGATCATCTACGCGGCGATGGCGGCAGCCTGGCTAGTCGGGCGATGGTTCATGGCTCGCCGGAGTACGGAATCTTGGTTCTTTTGGTTCGTCGTCGGCAGCAGCTTGATCGCGATCGGCGGAGTAGTGGTCGGCTGGAGGCACGGCCCGCCGGAAAACATCAAGAACTATTCGTTTCCCTGGCTGATCGACGTCCCACTGCGGTGGAAGCTCCTCAAGCTTTACCCGTTTCGCTTAGTCGACGCGATGCTGCCGATCGCAGTCGCAATCACTGGCGCGGGTCTGCTGCGGCGCTGGTGCGAATTCGTCTGTGGGCGGCCGCGGGTCGCCCGGCGAGTCGGCGTCGGGCTGATTTGGCTGGTGTGTGGAATTCCGGCGCTGGTAACGGTCCTGCATCCCGCCGACGATGCGCGGCCGACGTTCAGCGCCGAAGAACTGGTTGATTGGCGCGACGTCTGCCGTTGGACATTGGACCACACGCCGGAAGACTCCTTGATTCTCACACCCGTGCAGGAAAGCTGGGCCTTCAAGTGGTACGCTCAGCGGGCCGAGTTTGTATCGTTCAAGGATTGCCCGCAGGACGGCCCCGGCATCCTCGAGTGGAACAATCGACTGCTATATCTGCACAACTGGTCGGAAAGCAGTCTGCCTCTCGGATATTCGCCGGGTGCGGTCGGGTTGCTACGAGACCGCGGCATCACGTACATCATCGCCCGGCGATTGGGACCATTTACCTTCGAGCCCGTGTACCAGAACGACACATTTCGCGTGTACCGCGTCGCACCGTGAGGTAAGGACTTCTTCGATGCCTTCTTGTGATCGACTCGCATGTGCCGCGTTGCGACGGGGGGCGATCTGCACGCTAGCCCTGGCAGTCGCTTGTTCCGTTCCGATTTCTTCGTTCGCCCAATCCAAATCGGCCGAAACATCGAATAGTCCCGCGAAGAATGGAGACGACTGGCCGGCCTTTCTCGGTCCGTCCGGCACTGGTGTCACGGTCGACGCGGGGTTGGCCAACCATTGGCCCAAAGGTGGCCCGCCGATTGTCTGGGAGAAACACATTGGATCGGGGTATTCAGCCCCGTCGGTGCGATGGGGCAAACTCGTCGTTCACCATCGGCTTCGCAACGAGTCGATCGTCGAATGCATGCGTGCCGCAACGGGTGAGCGGATTTGGAAAGTCGACTACGAGAGCACCTTCACCGATCCCTACGGCTACAACAACGGTCCGCGCTGCACACCCCTGCTGACCGATAAGTATTGCTACACCTTCGGCGCCGAGGGGAAATTGCTCTGCGTGGAACTCGCGACGGGAAAGCATGTGTGGGGTCGCGACGTGTCGAAAGATTTCTACGTCCCGGCGCATTTCTTCGGCACCGGATGCACGCCGATCATCGAAGGCGACTTGTTGATCGTGCTGGTCGGCGGTCAGCCGAATTCGGGCGTCGTCGCTTTTAAGGCCGCGACTGGCGACGTCGTCTGGCAAAGCGTGGGCAAGTCCACCTGGGACGGCGATCAGACCGATTGGCCCACCGAGGCTAAGTACCGCTGGACCGGGGATGAAATGTCCGTGAGCTATTCGTCGCCAATCGCAGCGACGATCCACGGCAAGCGACAAATCCTGTGTTTGATGCGACAGGGGTTGGTCTCTGTCGATCCCCAGAACGGCCACGTCAACTTTCACCATTGGTTTTGCGCTCGCGATTACGAATCGGTCAACGCAGTGCGGCCCGTTGTGATTGGCGACAAGATTTTTCTGACGGCCGCGTACCGAGTCGGATCGGTCCTCCTCGAAGTCCAACCCGCCTGCGACGGCGTTAAAGTGGTTTGGCGAAATCGCACGAACCTGCTCGCCCACTGGTCCACGCCCATCTACCGCGACGGCTTTCTGTACGGATTCAGCGGCCGGCATGAAGCCGAAGGCGAACTGCGGTGCTTAGAAGTTGCGACGGGCAAAGTAGCCTGGTCGACGCGGGGCTTCGAGGGCAGCACCGACCAATTCAGTCTCGATCCACGCACGGGTGACCTGATGGACCGCGCGACCCGAGAGGCCGTTCCGTTCCCCTATTTCGGCCGCGGGTCACTCACGCAGGCGGGCGATCGCTTTCTCGTCCTCGGCGAACGCGGGACGCTGGCCTTGGGCCAGTTGTCGCCGCAGGGCTACAAGGAACTGTCGCGGGCTTCTTTCAAGGACATTCGCTATCCCGTCTGGCCGAGCCCAGTATTGGCCGGCACCAAGCTGTACCTGCGAGATGAGAACACGCTGCTCTGCTTGGAACTCGGTCGCGGCAAATGAAGCCCTTCGAATAGAGGGGGGACACGAGTTCCTAGGTGCGCAGCACTTCGCGGTAAAGTTCCGCGTGAGCGGCCACCATGCGGTCGATGCTGAACTCGTTGCGCATGCGTCCTCGGCCGGCGGTTCCCAATCTCTGGGCGAGCGACGGATCGGCAAGCAGTCGATCCGTGAATTGGGCGATGCCCACGCTGTCGCCCACTCGGACGAGAAAGCCTGTCTCGCCGTCGACGACCAACTCGCGATTGGGCGGAATGTCGCTAGCGACGACCGGCACGCCGGCGGCCATCGCCTCCATGATGCTGTTGGACATCCCCTCGAACTCGCTGGCGAGCCAGACGACGTTGCACAAACTGACGAGCCGCGGGGCATCGTCCCGATATCCGACAAACCGCACCAGGTGCTCGCAGCCGACGTGGCGGGCCAGCGCGATCAGATCATTTCGCTCGGGGCCTTCGCCGACCAGCAACAGGTAAACGCGGTCAGTCAACTGCTGCAGAAGCTGCATGGCCCAGATGATATCTTGCACGCGTTTTTGCCGCGCGAGGCGCCCCACGAATCCGATCACGCGAGAGCCTGCCGGAATCTGGAACTCGGCCAGCGCAGCGTCTCGGTCAGCCGGTGGCCCATCGGGGATTTCCACCCCATTCGGAATGACGGTCACCTTTTCGGCCGGCATGCCTAAGCCTCGGTAAAACTCGGCGACGCTGGCCGAGTTGCCCACCAGACGAGTCGTGCGGCCAATTTGTCGGCGATCGAGCCAAAGCTGCCAACCGCTTTTCCAGGAATCGACGCAGCGCTCCGAGACAATCACTTTGGGCCGAGGCCGATTCCCGGCGACGAGTCGGCCATACGCATTGGCCGCAAAAATCCAGGAATGCAAAACGTCGGGCCGCTCGGCGTCGAGCAACGACTTCAGTCGCCAAAGCGCGATCGGGTCAAAACGAACGCGTTTGTGCAGTGTCGTCAGCCGAACACCTGCGTCGCGGAGGACCGACTCGTAGGGACCGGTTCGAGTGAGCGCCACGGCGTGCACGTCGAACTCCTCGCGGGGCAGACGCGTCGCCAGCAAGGTGAACTGCTTTTCGGCGCCCGAGCGGTCGAGCGTCGGAATTAAGAGCACAAGCTTGATCAAGGGCATCGGGTCAAGTTTGCCCAGTCGATTGACACCGCCGAGCCATCCGCCCGCGTCGGCAACGACCGGCCGTGTCTAAGAATTCCGAGCACAGGAACTCGAGCCCGCCGCTCGATTTCGACGGGATTCTCTTCAGTTCCGCATAACGACGCAAGCGGCTCAGGCTCGTTGAGCAAAACGCCAGCGACCTCGAGCCCGCGGTTGCGAGCCGCTTCGATAGTCAGGAGTGTGTGATTGATTGTCCCCAGTCCGAGCCGCGCGACAACGAGCAGCGGAAAACGCAGTGCCCCGGCCAGGTCGGCGATCGTTTCGCGATCGGTCAAAGGGCACAACAGCCCCCCGACTCCTTCCACGAGCAAAATCTCGACGCGTCCCTGCCACCACCGGGCGCCTTCGCAAAGCCGCTCAAAATCGATCTGGGTCTCTTCGCGCCGCGCGGCCACGTTCGGAGCGAGTGGAGCCTGCAACCGAAGCGGACAGACGCGTTCTGAATCGAACCGCCCGCCGATCGCGGCCGTCAGCGTGTCGACGTCGCCCCAGCAGGCTCTCCCATCCGCGCCGACTTGCGCGCCGCTGCAGACCGGTTTGTAGGCGCCGACTTTGCGCCCGGCGTCACAGAGTGCCCGAGCGATCAGGGCCGTCACATACGTCTTGCCGACGCCCGTGTCGGTCGCCGTGACGAGGAGCCCGGCAGTCTTGTCAGCCAATTCGCTCACGGAGCAAGCCCCCGCACGACGACTTTGTCGCCAGACCACGCCGCCAGGATTTCGCCGGCATGGCCGCAACAGATGGCAATCTCCAGCAGGCCTGAGCTACCGATCACCGCAACCAACTCGCCCACCGATCGATCGAGATACGCACGTGAAATTCCTTGGATTCGCTGCGTGCCAATCTCGACCGTGAGGCGCGGCCAGTCGGCCTCGGGCAACTGCGTCGCGGGGATGTTTGTGATCAGATTTCCAAACGTGTCAGTCCGCAACACCTCGCCGCAAACGCTTTGTCCCTGGCGGGTCGGTTGGGGCAAAGCGAGTTCGACCAGAGGCGAATCGAGGGGCGGCCCGAACTCGGCAAGATCGATCCCCAGACTCCAGTGGGCGGCTACCGGCCCGAACACGTCGCGTCCATGAAAGGTTCGCGAGACGCTCGCCCGCCAAAATCGCGACTCCGTGAGTTGCACCGCCCGGGAGATCGATCGCCCTTCCATCACCCGCGTCAGCACGCCGTTGTCGGGTGCGACGAATCGCAGTTCGCCGGCATCCCCCGGACCTCGGACCTCGACGGCCACCGCGCGGCGCGGCGTGCCGACACCCGGATCGACGACCACTAGATGAATCGTGCCGGCGGGAAACGCTCCGACCGCGTCGGCCAAAACGGCCGCGGCCACGCCGCGATCTTGCGGCGGAATCTTGTGCGTGACGTCGATCAAGACGACGTCCGGGGCAATCGTCAGGATGGCCCCCTTCATCTGCGCAACATAGCTATCGGAGAAACCGAAATCTGTCGTGAGCGTAATCAGCGGGCGTTGCATGCTCGAAATCGGTGTCCTCGATCATTCCGCTTCGCGATCGACGTCGGAAGCGGAATCGCTGTCCCGCGCTGGCGGAGGAGGCGTCGCTCCCGAAGGCGGCACACCCTTGCCGGCAAGGATGTAAGCTCCACGCGCGCGGGCGTACTCCTCAGCGGAAAGACGATCGGCGTCGGCCGATTCCTGGCCCTTGCGTCGAGCGTCCTCAAAATACTTTTTGAGAAAGGGCACGCACCATCCGCAACCCGTTCCCGCTCCGCCGCAGTCGCTCAACTGGCTGGGAACTCGCGGTTGATGCAGTCGCAAATGATTGAGGATCTTGCGCTTGCTGACGTGGAAGCAGAGACAGAGTTCGTCATCCAACTGCACGGTCGGAACATTTCTCGTCAGGGAGAGGCGGGCCGACCGGACGCTGGTTCTAGCCGCTGCAATTGCACCGCGTCGGGTTGCACCCGGTACTTGAGGCCCGCCGGTGCGAGCACGGCTTCGAGCAACGCCCCCACCGTCGTGTTTTCGAGCTGCAGGCTGATCGGCGTTTGCATGAGATCGTCCAAGTCGGGGATTTCGTGCCGATCTCCGCGAATGGGGACCAAGTCCTCCATCCAATTCAGGACGTCACGCAAGGGTACAGGTTTAACCTGTTCGAAGCGCACGACTCGCTGGGCGAGCGCGGCGGGAACATTAATCTTGGGGGCCGGCGCCGCGGGAACCTTGGCCGGTTTCTTCGCCGCGGGCCGAGACGCGGCGACGGGAGCCCGTGGACCCGCGGGATCGGCTGCTTTTGGGACACTATCGGCCGCTTTGGCTCCGGGAACTCCCGGCGAGTCCATCTTAGCCTTAGCCATCGCCGTAAGATCGGTTGCGAGTGGCGGTGGAGATTTTTCGCCCGGTTCTCCGGGAATTTTGGGGTCCAAAGGCAGCCCATCCGCCATGGCTGCCATCCGACGAAGAACTCGCGGATCGGTCTTCGACGAGAATTCCTGCACGCTGCCGTCGGCTTTGAGGACCAGCATGCGATCGGGAGAACCGGTCCCGATTCCGTCGGGCCCGTTCACGTAGGGTTCCCGTGTGAAAGCGCGGACAGACGGCGTGCCTGAGGCGGCCCAACTCCCCAAGTCACCAGTCACTCCGACCACCATCAGCGTGTTCGACGCGCCGTCCCGAATGTCTTGCAGTCGCGTGGATCGCCCGTTCCCGAAAATGCCGGCCCGAGGATTCCCGATCGGCAAATCGGCCGCGTCGGTGCCAACTCCCGCGACGCCGGCGAAATGGGTGGTGGGGTAGTTTTCCGCTCCCGTCACTTTGGGAATCGACGGATTCAAGAACTCGGGAATTTGCTGGCGGACAAATCGGTCATTACGGGTACTACGCCACGACTCGGTCCACACAGGGGCCGGACGATTCGGCTGAAGAACCGTCGCCACCAGTTGGGCCAGCCAACTGAGCCTCTCCGCTGGAGGCAAACCGTCGCTACCCAGCGCCGCTGACGGGAAGTGCCCCTGTTTGACTCGATATTCAGCGATTCGCTGCCCCAAGTTGGTTAGCCGACTGTTGACAGTCGGCGGGCCGATCGCCTTGTCCTTTGTGCCAGCGGCCTGATCAGAGCGAGACGACGGGGCTAGTCCCGCTGCACCGGTTTTCATCGCGGCGATTGAATTTGCGACTTTTCCCTGCTGGGTTGTGTCATTCTTCGTGTCGGCAGCTGTGTGTGAGCCTCTCGGCCACGCGAAGATTGTCGCAACAGCGACCATCGCGACGGCAGCAACAGAAGCCCCGATCCAGGCAATGGCTTTCCGCGACAGCCACGTTTTCCCAGATTGTTCCTTGGAATCCGGCTGAGGTCGCTCCTCCCGCACGATGGGCGCGCTCTGAGGCTTTGCGCCCGGCGGAGGGGCAGCTTTCCCGGGGCCGGCTGTTTTCTGGGTCTTGGCAGACTTCGACACACCAGCAGGTGGTGGTGGCACGGTCGCCGCGACGTTGCCGAACTCGTCGCGAGTGATGACGATCGGCTTGCGACAGTCGGGACACGAAACCGGATTGGCGCTGATGTGGTCGTCGCGCGTTTTCAGGTCGGCAGCGCAGTGAGGACAACGAAATGTAATGACCGACATCGTCGAACTCCGCGCTCGCAATTGCGACCGCTGCTCAGCGGCGGCCCGCAGCTCTCAATTGTAGTCATTGGAGAAAGGAATCGCACAAGGAAAGCCCATCACGAGATTTCGGCCAGCAGCGAGGGTCGCGGTTACGGCGAATTGCCGAGGGCCATCGGCGTTTTGTGTTGGGCGGCCGCGGCTTCGGACGTGGTCACCACGATCGTTCGTCGAACTTCGTCTCCGACCAGGGCCAACTTTGGATAGGCGGCCAGGATTTTCTGCAGCGATTGGATGGCCGGAGCCCCCTTAATCTGGAACGTTTGGGGCATATTCTTCGTGTATCCGGCCAGCTTAAAGGCCCCGCCGTCGAGCTCGAAGTTGACGCCAATATCGCTGCCGATTGACTCAAATGCTTCGGAAAGAGCTGTGCGTCGGAAGTCGACGTCGACAATCATCTGCAGCCGGGCGGCCAGCGTTCTCGGACCTTCCGGTCGGGTGACGACCGGACCAGCTGCCGGACGGCGGGCGGACGCGGGCCCCTCGGCGAGCATTAGATAGGTCGCCAAGGACAGATTGGGAGCGGCCCGCTCAGGCAAAACCGATTCCAAACTCACCAATCGCCGGTCGGCCTGGCTTCGCGTTCCGAGAGCCAGCGCTTTGCACATCGCCGGAAGTCGACCAATCAGCTTGCGAGGACCGGGGACGCTCGGTTGCAACCGCTCAGCATACTGAACCAACTCGGTCGGGAGACGATTGAGCCGCTGCTTTAACGTCTCCGCGAGATGCGGTCCATAGACAACTGGGAGGGCCCACGTCACCAGTTGGACCCGCAGCGGATCGTCGAGCCGCACGCTCAGCACGGCCCCTTCCACTGCGCCCGGGTCGAGCCAAGTCGCCAATACGTGCAAGGCGCTCGACCACTGTGACGACACGAGTGAGTCCCGAAAACGATCGAGATCGTCGGGACGAAAAACCACCGTGAGATCGCGGTCGCGATCGGTCTCTTTGAGCAGTTCCTCAATGCTGGCGTCGGTCGGGTTCGGTTGTTCCCGCGCCTCGACCATCTCTTGAGAGGACTCGGCCGGCCCCACGGCAAATGCCTGCTCATCACGAACGACCAACGCCCGATCGCCTTTGATGAAAACCGGCAGCGGACCTCTGTCAGACCGCGTTCCGCCGAATCGGTGGTCGACCTCCGAAAGCGTCGCGGGGCGGATCAGTCGCACAAATGCAGAAACGTCGGGCGGATCGCCCGGCGAACGCAATCCGAAGGCAAACACGGCTTCGTCGATTTGGCTCGGCGGATAGAGGCACCAGTTTTCGATTTGGTCACGAGCCCAGTCGGCCAGCGGGCCGACGCAAGCAAGCAATTCGCTGCCGCGCGTCGAGCCGGTTCTGAGTTTCCGCCCACTCCCTTCGACGTTGCCGCTAGTGGCGCTCCAGAAGCGGGCTGGCCGCAAATGAATGACGATCCGTGCTCCAGCCGGGGCGAACAACAATTGAACGGGTTTTCGATCAGCAGGACCTTGGAGGCGTTGCAAGCTCTCCGGTTGTTCCGTGGGCTGATTCTTGCGGCTTGCCGAGTGCGATCCGGTGCCCG
>DASRXU010000091.1:0-17479 GCA_035687365.1 Planctomycetaceae bacterium
CAGCGCCAGACTTCTTGCCCAACCGCTTCGCAGCAATCAGATCGTCCAGCAGCGTGATCTTGAGGGCCCGGTCGCTGTACGCCGCCGCCAGCACCTTGCCGGCAAAGCAGGACGTGTCGAGACCGACCATGTCCTGTAGCGCGATCGGCCCGACCGGCATGCCGAACTTAGTCGCCACGCGATCGACCGCATCCATCGAGGCGCCCTCGAGCAGTAGCGCGATCGCCTCGGTCATGTACGGCAGCAGGATGCGATTGACTAGGAAGCCGGCGCAGTCGTTGACGACGATCGGCGTCTTCTTGATGCGTTTCGCCAGCTCGACGATCGTCGCCACCGTCTCGTCACTCGTCCGCTTCCCGCGGATGACTTCGACGAGCTGCATGCGATCGACCGGCAGGAAGAAGTGCATGCCGACGAAGCGGGCCGCATCGGGCCAGGCTTCGGCCATCCGGGTGATCGAAATCGTCGACGTATTGGTCGCGAGGATCGCCTCTTTTTTCAGAGCGGTCGCGAGCTGGCGATAGATGGCCGTCTTCAATTCTTCGTTTTCGGTGACTGCTTCGATCACCACGTCGCGGTCGGAAAAGACCTGATGCGTGGTCGACGCGCTCAACTGCGACAGCAGGGCTTGCATATCGGCCGGAGTGGCGCGACCGATTTTGATGCGGCCCATCACAACGTCCGCGGCACGACGCATTCCGTCGGCAACCCGCGCGTCGTCGACGTCGACCATCGCGGTCGGAATCCCGGAGCGGGCGTGGACCGTCGCGATGCCGGCTCCCATCTGCCCCGCGCCCAAGACGCCGACGCGGTTGACGGGACGCGGTTTGACGTTCGGATCGGTGACGCCTCGATCGCGGGCGAGCAGATTCTGCATGAAGAACACGCCGATGAGCGCAGCCGAGGTCGGCGTGCCGACGACTCCCTGCGACTCTCTCAGCTCGATTTCAAGCCCGTCCGCCAACGGCCGATTGATCCCCTCTTTCATCGCTCGAAGCGCAGCCAGCGGAGCGGGGTATTGCCCCTTGGTCGCTCCGCGCACGGCCCCTTCCGACACGCCGAAGGCGAAGTTCAATTGATCGTCGCTGAGGCCGAGCGGCTGTTCTTTCTTGCGTCGCAACTCGGTCCATTCGCCCGACTGGTGAGCGTAGTCGATCAGGCGGCGCCCCTCGTCGACCAAGCGTTCTTGCGGCACCGCATCAAACACCAATCCACACTTCGCGGCCTCGCGGGCACCGATCGGCTCGCCGGAGGTAATCATTTGAATCGCCTGCTGAATGCCGACGACTCGCGGCAAACGCTGCGTCCCGCCCCAACCGGGAATGATGCCGACTTTGACCTCGGGCAGTCCGATTTTGGTCGACGAATTGTCGGCGGCGATGCGGTAGTCCATTGCGAGCGTGATTTCGGTGCCACCACCCATGCAGTTGCCGTCGATCAGTGCGACGGTCGGAAAGGGCAGTCGGCTCACGCGTCCGAACACGTCGTGCCCCGCCTTGAGAGCCGGAAGCACTTGTTCCTTCGTCGCGAAGGCCAGAGCGCCCATCTCTTTGAGGTCGGCGCCTGCGATGAACTGCCCTTTTTTTCCGCTCTTGAGCAACAAGCCGCGCAGATCCTTGCAGGCCGCGAGTTGATCGACCAGGCGATCCAACTCGCCCATCACGGGGCCCGAAAATGTGTTCACGCCCTGTTCGGGAACGTCGAACGTCAACAGGGCGATCGCCCCGTCGAGTTCTTCCAGCCGGAAGGCGTTGGCCATTGTCGCTCCAGGAAACGGGAGCCGTACGGAACTTTGGGAGATGTGAATTCGGCGCGCGGAGTCCGAGCCGAGCGACCCGGACTCCGTGAGTATGCCGATCGAGTGCCTGCCCCTACCTCTTACGGGGTGTAGGGCATCAAGAGTTCAACTTCTTCGACGCCGGCAAGCGCCTTGAAGCCGCCCTCGGCAATGTCCGAGCCGAGTTTCGTCGTCAGACGGAAGTCTTCAGACGACGGACGCTTTCCGGTCAGCTGACGGCGGATGTCGCGACCCAACACGATGGCTGCCGTCTTGACCAGTTCGTCGGATTGCTTGGCCGCCCAGAGCACCGTCGTGAGCATCACGATCATGCTCTGAATGCGTTGCGACAGCTCGACCATCAGGCATTGGCGATCGGCCAGCTTGAGCTGATTCTTCTGCATCAAGCGGTCGACTTCGAGTCGGCTGCCTTGCAGGTTGTCAGCCGCGAACTGCGCCAATTCGGCCAACGACGGCGGCATCGAAGGCAGCTTCGCCCGCACGGGGCCCGCCACCATTTCGTTCATCCGCCACTTCACCCAAGGCATGGCCGCCGGAGCCAGCTTCATCATGTGCGCCGGATTGGCCATGTTGGGCTGCTTGATGCCGGCGGCGTACAAGGCCTTGCCGATCGGCTCATAGTACTTGTGGCCGTGCTCCTTGATGAGCGACTTGAAGAAGCCCATGCAGAGCATCTCGCCTTCGCCCTCGTAGATGCAGGGAGCCAGGTACTCGTGGACGTTATCGCCAAAGATGTGGCCGTGCAGGAACGAGCGACCGCCGTGCGTCTTCATGAACATCTCGATCGCCGCTTCCTTCAGCGACTCGCTGCCGAAGATCTTCGCGACCGTGCACTCCATCTCTCCGCGGTAGCCCTCATCCAACAGCCACGAGCACCAGTCGATGAGTGCGTCGCAACCGACGATGAGTGCCGCCATCCGACCGATTCGCCGACGGACGAGTTCGCGCTTGGCGATTTCTTCGCCGTACGTTTTGCGGAACTTGGCCCAAGGCAGCATGTTGGCCAGCATCAGCCGCATGCCCGCCGCACCCGTCGCACAGACAGCGACGCGTCCGCGATTCAGGCCGTGGTAGCCGACCGTCAGTCCATCGCCTCGAGTCGGCTGCAGCAGATTCTTCTTGGGAACTTTGAAGTTCTTGAAGATCATGCCCTGGTTGTAAGTGTGCTTTAGGGCGTGCAGGCCGTATTTCACAAGTTGGAAGGTCTCGTTTTCCTGATCCGGCAGATCGGCGATCAGCACAGCCGGCTTGTTATTGACGAGGCAAACCAGACCAACCGTCCGTCCGGGAACGACGTTGGTGATGAACAGCTTCTCGCCGTTAACTACGTAGTAATCGCCGACGAGTTCGGCCTTCGTGCGCAGGGCCGTGAGGTCAGAACCGGCCGCCGGTTCGGTCAAAGCGAAAGCGGAAACCCGCTTTCCGCTCGCCAATTGCGGCAGATATTCTTCCTTCTGCTCGGGGCTTCCGAACGTGCGAATTGGGTCGACGGCTCCGATGCACCCGTGAACCGAGGCCAAGCCGCCGGTCGTCGGGTCGACAGCGCCCATCTTCACCAGGAACCGGGCGAACGCGCCAAAGTTGCAGCTGCTGCCGCCGTATTTCTGATCGACCAACAGGCCCCAGTACCCGACCTTCCCCAGTTCGTCGATCGCGGTCTGGCGGATCTTGTTCTTCTCGTCGAAGAGCGTGCCGCCATCACGCAGGCGCTTGACGACCTCGATCGACTTGTCCATGACGGTCTGGGCCGCGGGCGAAGCGGGCTTCGCGTGGCCGACGAAGATGTCGATTGGAAATTCTTTGTCCCACACTGCCCGATGCGCCGGGCTGCCGGCCGTCTGGTATTTTGGCGCGAACAGGTCTTCGATCTGCTCGTCCGCGCGGTCGAGCGCCCCGGTCTTCTTCGCTTCTTCATCGCTCGCGCCCCCCAGCTTGAGCGCGGTTTCGACGAAGGTCGCGGTTTCGGTCGCGTGCTCTTCCAACTCGCGGATTTGCGGATTCATGGGCTCGTCGCACCTTTCCACCCGAAGCGAACGTACCGGTCGTCCGGAAGGCCACACGCCCCGAGGCGCAGGCTCACTCGGATTTCGTTCCCGCGGCAGCCACCGCGGAACGGCCGGACGCACCCCTCACGATTTGGTAATCGGATCGCAAACACAGTCGAACGGCGTAGACCGAACAGGAAAGCGCGGAAAGCGTTTGTTCAGGTCTACTGAGTCAAAGGTCCCGCCGTGAATTGTGTCAAGAAACACCGCCGATTGCAATTGCTCGGGCGGCGGACCGGCTCAGACTGCCGACCTGTTGATTCATGTCGGCAAACCGCGGGTCCTGTGTAAACCCACGGGCAAACCGAGCGTAGATTTGCTGAATAATGACGGCCAATTTGTAGAGGCCGTAGCAGTAATAAAAGAGGACCTGCCCCACGTCACGACCCGACGTCACCGCGTAGCGATCGAGCAGCTCTTGGCGTGTGAGGTTACCGGGTAAAAAAGTCGGCCCCGGCACGAAATACTTGAGGGCTTCTGTATCGGTGCCCTGAATCCAGTAGGCCAACGTGCATCCCAAATCCATCAGCGGATCGCCGATGGTACACATCTCCCAATCGAGCACGCCGATAAGACGCGTCAAGTCATTGGAGTCGAGCACAACGTTGTCGTATTTGTAGTCGTTGTGAATCAGGGCAGCACCGGATTCGGGCGGGCGGTTTTCGACCAGCCACTTCGCAGTTTCGTCCATGGCGGGCCACTCGTCAGTCTTTGCCTTGTCGTATCGCGCAATCCAACCGTTCACCTGCCGTTCGACATAACCTTCCGGCTTACCGAGATCGCCCAGCCCGGCCGCCTGATAGTCGAGCGAGTGCAGTCGCGCCAGGTTATCGATGAAGGCGGTTCCGAGTCGGCGAAACGTTTGCGGGTCGGGCTGCAACTCCTTGGAAAGTTTGCGCCGCAAAATAATGCCGCGCCGCCGTTCCATCATGTAAAAAGGGGCACCGAGAACCGACTCATCCGTGCAGTAAACAACAGGCTTCGGCGCCAATTCGTAGACGCGAGACAGCTTCGACAAGACGTTGAACTCGCGCCCCATGTCGTGCGCGGATTTGACCGTATTGCCGAACGGAGGTCGCCGCAGAACGTACTCGTCGCTTCCGAATCGCACCAGGTACGTCAGGTTGGAAAAGCCCTGCGGAAATTGCTCGATCTCAAGGCGAGCGTCGCGCTGCCCCAACTGCTCGGCCAAATAGTCGCCGAGGCGAGCGGCATTGAGTTCCTCGCCCTTGCGAACGGGAGCCGAGGAATCTGCAAGTGGTTTCGAGGATGCAGTCATCGATCGCTAAGTCAAACCGTAGCCGCGCAGGATCCGCCGCGAGACCACGCTCTTGTGCACTTCGTCTGGCCCGTCGTAGATGCGCGCGGCGCGCTCATGTCGATAGTAGTAAGACAAGATCGTGTCGTCGGTCATGCCCAGCGCCCCGTGCGCCTGCAGCGCTCGATCGATGACCTTCATCAACACGTCAGCGGCGAAAAACTTGATCAGCGAGATCTCGTCGCGGGCCGCCTTCGTTCCCTCGCGGTCGATCGTCCAAGCCGCTTTCAAGACCATCAAACGGGACGCATTGATTTCCGCGCGGCTCTCGGCAATCCAGTTCTGGATCGTCTGCCGGGTGCCTAGTTTGTCGCCCGGAGCCAGGTCGCGGCGGGCAGCCCGCTCACACAACAGATCGAATGACCGCTCGCAGATGCCCATCCAGCGCATGCAATGATGAATACGTCCCGGGCCCAGCCGGGCTTGCGCGATCTCGAAGCCAGCCCCAGCGCGGCCCAGCAGATTCTTCTTCGGCACGCGCACGTTCTCGTACGAGATTTCGCTGTGACTGGGCCAGTCCTCTCCCGAGTGACCCATCACCGAGATATTTCGCACGATTTTGAAGCCGGGAGTGTCGCACGGAACGATGATCTGGCTGGCGCGGGCGTGCGGGTCGGCCTGGGGATCGGTGACTACCATCGCGATGGCGAAGCGCGATCCGTCGGCCGACGACGTGAACCACTTGCGCCCATTAATGACGTACGAGTCGCCTTCGAGCACAGCAGTTGTGTTCATCCAGACGGGATTCGAGCCGGGATAGCCGGGCTCGGTCATCGAAAAGCAGCTGCGAATTTTGCCGGCCACCAGCGGCTTGAGCCACGTTTCCTTTTGCTCCGGCGTGCCGAACTCCTGCAAGATTTCCATGTTGCCCGCATCGGGCGCCTGGCAGTTGAAGACGTAATGCCCCAACGGCGTGCGGCCCAGTTCCTCGCTCAGGAGCGCATGCTCCATGAACTTCAGTCCGGCGCCGCCCTGCTCCTTGCTGACTTGGGGCGTGAACAACCCCAGCTCACGGACTCTCTCGCGCTTGGCATTCAAGGCTGGCAACAGCTCGCGAAACGGACGCGCGAGCAAATCGCGCTCGAGGGGATAGACCTCCTCCATCAAAAACTTGCGGACCGTTTTCAGCGTGTCTTGCAGCGGTTGCGGAATTGAAAAGTCCATGAGAACTCCCGCCAGTGGTCAACAGAGTGCCGAGCGGCCGATGTCGCGGAATCCACTCAACGGTACGTTATCTCATCGGGATCCGCCAGATGCGCGAGCGAATTAAAACCGTCGAGATTGAATCGCGTCGGCGTGTAGAGAAATGTCGTCACCGACGCGTTGCGAAGACGCCACCCAAGGTCAAGGCTCACCGGGATCGACGTGTCGAGCGCCATTTGCACGGCCACTGAAATTGGCCCGACGGACGAAACAGCCAGAGTCGTTTTACCGCGCTCTGCGTGCGAGATGATCGACTCGAACGCTTGCCGTGCGCGGCTGTGAAAATCATCCCACAGTTCCATTCCCGGCGGGTTGATCTCGCCTCGAGTCCAGAGTAAGACGGCGGCCTCGAACAGTTTTTGAAAACTTCTTTGCACGTCTTCTGGTTCTTTGGCCGCTCGGAACGCCCGCTCCAGCCCGCCGAGTTCCGGATATTTCTCCAAGACGGCCTGCATATGCGGCTTGCTCAACAGCTTGTCGCCGCCGTGTTCGTTGAGCCCGTCGATGATGGTTGGCGCCGAACAGGGACAGCCGGCGGCGGATATCGTTTCGGCCACGATTTCGGCGGTTCGCCGCTGGCGCTGAGCGGGGCCGGAATAAACTGCGTCGAACTTCACACGCCGCGCGGCAAAGAACACGCCCAGCCGGCGCGCCTGACGCTCACCCAACGCCGAGAGGCGGTCGTAATTCTCTTCAAAAAATGACGCCTGCCCGTGGCGCACCAAGTACAGCAAGCTCACCGGTCGCCCCCGACCTCACCACTACTCTCGCCTTTGGAAACCCACGCTTCGTCGAAGGTTGCGTGCTTCATGCTCTTGGATTCGCGTTTCCCGCGCTCTTTCGGGCGAAAGTAGCTGTAGATCACGTGGATTGTGCCACCGCGTCCCTGAATCATGCAGGGATAGTGGTAAGAGCCCGCCTCGTGTCTTTCGAGGTGCCGTGTTTGTTTCCAGGTGCGGCCTTCATCCTCTGAGATCGAAACGGCCAGGCTGTTGCGGCCGCGCGAAACGTCATTGTAGACAAGGCAAAAGTGGCCGTTGGCCAGCCGGACGCCGTCGATGCCCGCACCGGGGTTCGCCAATTCGGACAGCGTGACTGGTCCCCAGGTCATTCCGTCATCCTTCGATTCGCTGACCTTGATATGGCCAGAGCCGCCATTGTCTCGCAGATAGGCGACCAGAGTCCCGTCCTGCCGGGGCAGTACCGACGGTTGAATGCCGCCCCACGCGAAAATCGGCTTGCTGGCAAACCAGGTGCGACCGCGATCATCGCTGATCGCCATGAGTCCGAGTGAAAACGTGTCGCTGTAAAGAGGCAACAAGATGCGACCGTGCGGATGGCGGTCGCTCGGGGGCAGCACGGTCGGCTTGCAGCGCGGCTGCCAACCGAGCCGTTGAGCCAGTTTATCGCCGGCGTGCTTCCGCATCTCTGCGATGCCCCGCTTCCAGCGCAACTCGCGCGCGGCCCGCTGCGCTTCGGGCAGCTTCGCAATGCGTTCGGGCAGTTCCTTTTCCGCCTGATCGAGGTGACGCAGGACTTCGTCCTTAAAGTCATCGGGCTTCAGCGGGATGATGCCGTTCTGGTCCCACTTCGGCGCTCCGTCACCAAAGTAGTCGCGCGAAACTAGAAAGTTCGTTAGCGCCGACTCCCAGGAGTTCGCGAGGATCAGCGGCCAGAAAAGCCAAAGTCGCTCCTCCGAATCGATCATCATGCACGTGTTGCAATCGGGGAACCCGGGGAAGTCGGCCATCAGGAAGTCTTTGCTCCATTCGTGACTTCCTTTCCGCAGCCGAGCGCCGAAAACGCGAACGTCGTCCGAACTTCGTTCGCCGCTACCGCGATACCAAGAAGCGATCAAGTCGCCGTTGGAGCATTCGACCAAGCCTGGGGCGTGGTTGTGATCCGCTCGATAGGGAAAAACCAGCTCGGAACGAAATCCGGATTCGTCAGCCGAAAATGCAGATGGCGAACCGAGACTAAGCAGAATGAAGACTGCAGCGCACGTCAGCCTGCTCATGGTGCGTGTTTCTGTGCAAGTTGAGGAAATGTCGCTTAACCAAGGCGAAGCGAGGACGGTCGAGGCGAGTATCGATCAATCTCGGAGGCCGACCGTTTGTAACACATTGGTCAGGCCCTTTCATTCGATGGGGAGCAGCGCGCATCGCTCGGTATTAAATGGGCGCGATGAGCCCTCGTCGGGCCTGCGGCAAAGTCGTTGCAGCCCTCCTAAATGACTGAATTTCCTTCACCGCTACAACCGATAAAGGCAGAAGGCGATTCTTCGTCCATATTCCGCACTGATCGTGCGGACTTCGGAAGCGCGGAAGAGATGATCCAGCAATCACTTACACGCGTTGTTCTCTACCGAGTGAAGCTGCGATGCCGACCCCGGCACCCAATGCGGCTGGCCTTGGGTCTCTGGATCCCGGTCGCCGGGCTGCTTTTGAGTGCCACAGCTCCCACTCGTGCTTTCTCCCAATACTCCCAACCACCTCAAAATAACTTGAACAGCTACGCGACCCGAACCACGGTCGGCAGCAGTTCGGACGCAGTCCTCTTTGCGGGTCAGACTGACGAACAACTGGCCGCCGAGGCCCGACTCTTTCAGCAGCAAGGGCGGACCGCACAAGCCCAACGAGTCTACATTGAGTTGCAGCGTCGCAGCCTGATTCGGGCTCAGTCCCGACTGGCTCCGCCAATGAATCGAATGCCACCCACCGGCGCTGCGACCTATGGGTCGCCAAGGCCGAACGTCGGCATGGCCGCTTCAGCAATGAATCCGGCAATGAATCCGGCGGTGATGAATCCGACCGGGATGGATCCGACCGGGATGACCCCGACGATGGGCCGGCCGGGCGTAGCCGAGAGTCAGGCTCAAATGGCTGCGCCCGATTTCGCCTCCCCAACTGGCCAGTTCCAAGCGAGTCCACAATTCCAAAACGGCCAACCGCCGTCGCAGACGGCCTCCAACTGGGCGTTACCCAACGTCAACAACCAAACGGCGGATCGTGAGAATTTTTCGCTGCAAGCTGTGCAGAGCGAGTCCGTGCCAGCGGCGCGGTCTCCGGTCGAAACGGCAGCGGGTGCACTTCAACCCGCTGCAGCGACTCTGGCCTCCGGAGAGTCTGGTGAGAAAGCACCGGTAATGGTCCTGGACCGGCAATTGACACCCCCGACACCGCAAGTCGAGCAGAAAGTCGGTGAGCAAAAGACAGGAGGTTGGCGGCCCGCGGTTACGCCGCTACCCTCCGCGCTCGTTCAGGGAGAACCGTCTCCACGTCCGGCCCCCGATCGAACAGCGGGCTCGGTGGCAGATGCACCAATCGACTTACAACCGGAAATTCGCAACTCGACCCGACAAAGTGCCGCACCGGCCAACGAAGCAAAACCAGGCGTCGGCATTGGGCAACCGACAGCCGCCAACCAGACGTCGGCGATGCCGATTCAACCGATGGAACTGGCCAGACAGACGGCAGATGATTCCGCGAAGCGACTACCAAACATTCCAGTCCTACCTCTACCAGAGGTACCTTCTGCCTCGTCGAGTGCGGTCCAAAATCCCAGCGTTTTTCGTCTCAACCGGGAGCCGGCTGCTTTCACGCCACCTGCGTTGAGTGAGCGTCGCTTGCCACCGCCGGCCCCGCCTGCCGAGCCGCCGGGCGTCGTGGATTTGCCTTCTTCCTCCCCTCCGGCGCTGCAATTGTCGCCGCGAGCGGTGCCTCGAGCTGTTTCCGTGGAGGCAGAGCGGGAGACGGCGAACGCAATTCTCGACACGGCCGCCAGACTGGCGAAACAGACCGACGATATTCGCATCATTCCGAACGACCGCGGTGCGGGCCGTTCCAAGCTGGAAAGCCTATTGAACGTGGGCCCCAGCAAAGAATCCGTTGCGCCCGAGTCCGCCTTCGATCCGCCGGCGACGGCTTGGAAGTCCTACATTCCCCCCGAGTCATCTTCCCAAAAGACCGTCGACGCTTCTTCGAAGTCGGTAGCGCCCGATGCCGGCAGCGGCAATGACGTCGGTCGCGTTCGGCCTGAACAGACCAACGAGAGTCCGGCTCCTCAAGAAGTCAGTGAATCGCGCCGGAATCAACCAGCGCGGTCCTCTCAGTTCGACGAGAAGGGATCGGAACCGAGAGCCGTCTTCGACATGGCGGCTCTCATGAGAGATCCCGAGTTCCGCGAAATTCACACGCGACCCGTGCTCGACGCTCTCGAGCTATTGTCGCAGCAAGAAACACGACATCGGCTGCTGGGCGCTTTGCGGATTGGCGTCTTGGGCCCGGATGCCCGCACGGCGCTGCCCGCCTTGCGTCAGTTCCTCGGCGAAGAACCGAGCCAGGCAGTTCGCCTGCGCGTCGCCGAGGCGATGCTGAAACTTCAGCCAAACGACCGTGCGGCTCTCGAAACACTTTCGCATTCGCTGGTTGATCCGAACGACGCCGAACTGCGGCAAGCCGCCGCCGGAGCGCTCGGTGGCGCTGCTGTTGCGGGTAATCCGACGGCAATCGTTCGATTGACCGACGCGCTTGACGACCCCGCTCCGCGAGTGCGAATCATGGCGGCGTTGTCGTTGGCCCAATTTGGTCCGGCAGCCATCGAAGCTGTGCCGCGCCTCGAAGCGGCGGCAGCAAACGATGTGCCCCGGATGCAAAGAGCGGCACTCGCCGCGCTGGCATCGATCCGTGGTCACCAGGATTCACCACCGGCGGCGGGCGCCGTCAGTGAATCTCCCCTCTCGGTTGTCCCGCCGGCATTCGCTCCGACAGAAAACATTTCGGCCCCTCCGATCAACGTCAACGGACCGGGTGCACACTCGACGCTCACCGATCGAGGAAGTCTCAAGAGTCACGCGAGTGACGCGCCCGCCGTCTTTCCGGACTTCCAAGAAGGGCTTGGCGTACAACGCACCTTTGAGTCGAAGGCAGCGGTAGGACCCGGCTCGCCACAGGCTTGGCAGACGATCCCTGCACGGGGGATTTCGTTACATGAACTTGGCTCGGACGGAGCGGTTTCGGAGACGCGACTGCGTCATCAATCAGAACCGGCGTATCTGCCCGACGTTCCCGCACGGCCGCTCGAACGGGCCGGCGAACCAACGCCGCCCAAAACTCCGGCCGAACCCTTGAGCTTGGAAGCGCAACCGGGCAGCTCCAAAGCGGGATCGCCGTAATGAAGATTTCGAGCGGCCTGGCTTTCGCGCTGGTTTTGGTCTGCGCCAGCGCCGGCTGCGTTTCGGAAATCAACTCGTGCGCCACCTGGGTGCATCAAAGCTGGACAACCGACAAAGCCTGGCGCTCCCACAAATGGATGTTCGAGGGAGTCGATTGTGCGTCCAGCTTCAAGGCCGGCTTCAAGGCCGGCCATCGATTTGCCACTTGCGGCGGCGACTCGTGCCAGCCCCCCGGGCCAAGCCACTTTTGGTGTACCAATGGCATGACTGAAGAAGATCAGCGCGAGGCCCAAGCCTGGTGCGACGGCTTCACGCACGGGACCTTGTGCGCACAACAAGACGGAAACGCAACGGCCAGCGCCCTCGACGCCCAAACCGCTCAGCCGCCTGAGAATGTGCCGGAAGTCTATTACTACTCGAATCCGGGTGAGCTCGGCTCAGGTGGAATCGGTCGGGGCGGGATCGGTTCCGGTGAAATCGGTTCAATCGGATCGTCGCCCTCGCTAGACCCGTTTGCGCAGGGGCAATTCGCACCTCAGCTTTATCCACCGACGGGAACGGCACCGCCCAATTGGTCGACGGCGGCGGCTCCCGCGGACGTTGCCTATTCGCCAGCGGCTCCTCCCTCCGAAGCGTTGGAGCTTCCGATGGGTCAGAAGGGAACGCCGTCCAGACGTTACTCGAATTCGTCCGCTCTTCCAGGCATCGGCAGTTTGCGTACGACGGTCGGTCCGAACGCGTCGGACCGGGTGAGCCCGCCGACATCCAGCCTCGATCGAACGCTGAATGCACCGCCCGGTGGCGCGCTGGCTGGCGCCGTGCCTCCGGCACCCGGCTCGCCAACTCCGCTAGCACACGGGCCCTATCAGCCGAACTCGTCGACTTCGATCGCGCCAAAGGCGGTCCTGGAAGGCGCTCCTTCGACACTGCCCACGCCTTCGATTCCGCCCGCGGTCCACAGCGCCGTGGCCCCTCAGTGGGAACTGCCGATTATCCGGAACTGACCGCCTTGTGTTGAATGATCTGCGGCGGTCGTCGAAGAATTCGGCGAATCCAGTACCGGGCCTGTCCCCAGCACTCGGCCGGCTTCGCGAGCAAGCAAGCTCCCGCGTACAAAAACGCGTGCTTCCACGAGTCACGATGGCTGCGCCTGCGGCCGGAGGCGATCCGCACGAGAAGTAGCGGATAAAAGAGGCCGGCTACGAGGGCCCACCGGCTGATCGCAAGCACGGCGGCCAAGATCACTGCCGGCACGAAGAACCCATACAGCCAACCGCTAAGCGACTCCCGGACGAAATGGCGCTCCGGCCAATGTCCGTGCAGGGCGGCTCCTTCCGCGTAAGCGTGGCCCGCGCGCACCGCGCGCTTCCACCATTGCGAAAAGCGGGTCATCGCCGCGTCGTGCGTCGCCATGTCGTCTGCGACGCGCTTGATCGTCCAACCGCGCTGACGCAGTCGCACGCACAGTTCCGGCTCTTCACCGGCAACCACTCGCGGATTGAACGCGCCGGCCTCGCGCAATGCGGAGACGCGAAACAGGGCGATCCCACCGCAGCTCTTCACTTCGCCCGGCGGAACGGCCCATTCCATATCGCACAAACGATTGTAGAGGGATCGCTCGGGAAACCGTTCGCGCAGCCGGCCGGCGACCGCCGCCACGCGCACGTCGTCGAGGAGGGCCCGGCGACCGACGGTCGCGAAGTGTTCGGCAACCTCGCAATCGCCGTCGACGAACAACACAAACTCGGCGGCCGGCACGAGCTCAACGAATCGCTCGAGACCGGCGTTCCGCGCGCGAGCCGCCGAAAAGGGGATCGATGTATCGAGCTCGACCACCTCAGCGCCTAGCGCCTTCGCGGCTGCAACGCTCCCATCAGTCGACCCTGAGTCGACATAGATGACAGCGCAGGCTGTCCCCTGCACCGAGAGCAGACATCGGCGCAATCGCTCGCCTTCGTTGCGACCGATCACGACAACGCCCACGTTGGTCGAGTCGCCGTGCATGCCACTGGGTCGGGCGGCCGCTTCTAAAGGACGAGACATTCTCACAACAACCGATGGATGGGTCCCCGAGCCACCTCTTATGTGGTGAGCGACAACCGGGGAAGGTCGCGAGCGTAATGCGAATCGTGTTCCGTTTTCGCGGATTCTAACGAGTTGATGGTCGCAGCGAAGCTCTGCCGCAAGCGCGCAGTTTCCGTCGCAACCGGTACAGCTTTCCAAAGGCATCGTTGCCGACGGAGCTTACGCATTCGGCAGTTGTTAAAGCCTGCCGGATTTACGGTCGGCGCCGGGCGAGCGGTAAATGAGTTCCTCCCAAACGCCGCTTTTTGCTCAAGGTTCCTGGATGGTGTGTCCTATGCTTGGCAGGATGGGAATACACGAGAATTGTTGAGATTGGCCCTGATTTTCACGTCCGCAATTCCTTTGCATTTGGGTATCGGCGTGCTGAAAATGGAGTTCGGTCTGCTCATGACGGCAGGCGTGATTGGGGCAGAGACTCCGTCAAGACAGGCGCAGCAGACACTGGGAGAAACCGAAGCATGAGAAGCACCGGGATACTGACATTGCTAGCTCTCGCACTCGCCGCCGCGAACAGTGCGCAAGCCAGCTATTATTGCGGGGCGTGCAGCTACAGCTGTTGTCCGCAAACTTGTTGTCAACCGACGGCGTGTTACACCGCCTGCAAGGTCGAGCGGCAGACCTGCTATCAAACGGTGTACGACACGGTCTGCGAACCGCAGCTGTACACGGTCAATCGTACGGAATTTGAAACGGTTTTCGATCGCCATCAGGAGACTTGCTACCGCACGGTCATGGAGACCCGTTATCGCGACGATCACTACACCGTCTGCAAGCCGATTTGCGAGACGAGCTGTCGTGAAGAGCGCTATACGGTGCAGCGGCCGATCGTGGAAACCTCGTATCGCGAGTGTCACTACACGGTGCAGCGTCCAGTTTGGACCACCGAAGAGCGTGAATGTCGCCGCCTGGTCTACAAGCCGGTCGTCGAGACGCACGAGCAAACGGTGCAGCGCTGCGTGATGGACCGCGTCGTCGAGACGGTGAACACCGAGCGCTGCTGCACGGTGATGCGTCCCGTCACGGTCTACAACACGGTTCAACGCGACTGTGGCACGTGGCAGACGGTGCAGGATTATCATCCGGGGCCGGTCGTGTCGCGTCCGGTCTGCGATCCGTGCTGCGGCTGGCGGATGACCTGCGTGCAGTGCCCTGGCTTCACAACGTGCCGACGCGTTTGGTGTCCGCGAGTTGTCTGCGAACAAGTTCCGTGCACGACCTACCACTGCGAAGTCGTTCGGCAGCAAGTTCCGGTGCAAGTCTGCCGGATGGTGCCTCGCACGATCTGCGAGAAGATTCCGTACCAGGTCTGTCGGACGGTTTGCCAGGAAGTTATCGAAAAGTTCCCGGTCCGTCGTTGCAGCTACGTGTGCGAGCAGATGACGCAGCGGGTGCCGGTTCAGACCTGCAAACTGGTCTGCGAAGAACACACCCGCCAGGTCCCCGTGACGACGTATCGCATGGTGCAAGAACCCCGCACGTGCCGCGTGGCCTATTGCGTGCCGACGCAGGTGCCTTACACGGTCGAACGCTGCGTGCCGCGTTGCGTTTGCAAAACGGTGCCGGTGACGTGCACGCGGATGGTCTCCAAGTGCGTGCCCCGACAGGTCGCGTACGAAGTTTGCAAGATGGTGCCGGTCACCGTCTGTGCTCAGTCGGACTGCCCGTCATGCTCGACGGGTGGCTGTGCGACTTGCGGTGCCACGGAACCGGCCGGTCCGCTGAAGCCGCAGGCCGACGCGGTCCCGCAACCGCACGACGTTCGCAAGCCGCCGATGCAGGTGGTTCCTCAGAGCACTCCGCCGGCCGCTCAAGAGCCGGGAGTGAAGCCCGAGGCAGCGCCTCAGACGTCGCCTGGTCCGAAGGTTTAATCGCTCGCTAGAGCTTTAAGAAGTCGATAACGACGCGCCCGGAACTTCCGGGCGCGTTTTTTTTTGGCTCTGCTTCGATCCAAGCAGCCCGCCGCATCCGCCCGCACTTGCGGACCGCTCGGAACATGCCCACAACCCATGCGTCACGGCCGAAGGCCTGCGGCGACGGGCTGAAAAGTGTACTTTGAAATGGGGAACAGTCGGCCGAATCGTCCCCCGGCACAACGGGATCCCGAGTCTCCAGCAATGAGGAGCAACGTGGCCAAGCGTCACTTACTTAAGTACGAGCGGAAGAACCAACCCCTTCTCAGCCGGCGTGCCTTCGCCAAGCGTTTGGCGGCCAGCGCCGGCTTATCGTTTGGGTTGATCTTGGTGTCGCTGGCCGCGGGAATGGCGGGCTATCACTTCTTAGAGCACCAGAGCTGGGTCGATGCGTTCGCCAACGCGGCCATGATCCTGTCGGGGATGGGCCCGCTGGGGACGCTGAACTCGACGAGCGGGAAGATCTTCGCGGGACTGTACGCCCTCTACAGCGGCTTGGCGTTGATTCTGGCAATCGGCGTCGTGATCGCTCCCATCGTGCATCGATTTCTGCACCGGTTTAACTTGGACGCGGATTCGTGAACGCCGTCTCTGGCAGTTTGGGGAAAGCGCGGCGCGCGCTGTCGCCCGGTCACCGGATGTCGGAAATCCCAAGCGGCGAAGGGTGGTGGGCCTTCGGCTTGTCGATCTGTTATATTTCCTCGTCATTCTTAGTCCGTTCTGTAAACATCAGCGAAATTGAAAAGGCGAAGGCCCCATGGGCGCCAATCACTCTGGCGAGCGGCGGAAAAGCCGCATGAAGCGCAGCAAACGCAATTTCGTCACTCAAGAAAAAGCCGCTGAGGCGAAGTCGACGAAAACCCGCAAGAAAAAGGCCTGACGCGGCCGGTTTACGGCGCTCGTCGCTCGGCGTTTGCTGTCAATTCGCGGCGAAGAATCTTGCCCAAGCTGTTGCGCGGCAGGACGTCGACGAACAGCAGGGTTCGCGGCTGTTGGTAGTGCACCAGGCGGTCGCTGCACCACGCGCGGAGCTGGGTTTCATCGAGCGTGGGATCGCTACGGACGATGGCCACAGCCACGCGCTCCCCACGCTCGCGATCTGGAATGCCGAAGGCTGCGCACTCCTTCACGCCGGGGCATTCGCCTAGGACCCGCTCGATCACTTGCGGATAGACGTTGTAGCCGCTGGTGATGATCAGGTCATTCTTTCGCCCGACGAGCGTCAAGAAGCCGCGATCATCCAGCGAGCCGAGATCGCCCGTGTCGAACCAGCCGTCCGTGAAGGCACCTTTCGACGCCTCCGGCTTGCGCCAATACTCGCGGAACAAGTGCGGGCCCCGGATGAGCACGCTCCCGACTTCGCCCGGCTCGACGCGGTTGCCGTCGCCGCGGATCACGCGTCGCTCGATCCCCTCGAGTGGCAGGCCGACCGATCCGCTCGGCCACGGCCCCGCAAGCGGCAGGCTCGTGATCACGTAAGACTCGGTCATGCCGTAGCGATTGATCACGGGGTGTCGCAAGATGTTTTCCAACTCGGGAAGGACCTCGGGCCGAATTGGGGCGGAACCGCAAGTGAATAGTCGCACGCGGTCCCAGCTTGTTGCCGCTACTCGAAATTCGGGGGATTCCAGCAGCCGATAGTAAATCGGTGGGACAGCCATGAAGACGGTTGACTGGCCGATCGCCGGCAAAACCCGGTCAACCTCGAACGCGTCTTCGATCTGAATGCAGCCACCCGACAGCCACGTGAGGTGCGTGGCAAAAGCCAGTCCGTGAATGTGAAACAACGGCAGCACATTCAGCACGACGTCGTCAGCCGTCATCTGCCAGCAAGCTTGCAGAGCACGTAGGCTTCCCGCGGCACCAGCATGCGTGTGCACGACCCCCTTCGGCCAGCCGGTCGTGCCGGAGCTGTAAATGATCAGACACGGATCGTCGGCGCGGACG
>DASRXU010000092.1:0-13932 GCA_035687365.1 Planctomycetaceae bacterium
CCGCCAGTTGTTCGACAGCCCTCGCCATGGCCTGCTCGGCATTCGTGGCGAGCACGGACGTTGCCTGTTCGTAGACGACTTTCGCGCCACTTCGACGAAACACGCAATAGGTCTGTTCGCGGTCAGTACCAGCTTCGAGACGCGGCGAGAATCCAGCCAGCTCCTCTTTCGACTTCATCAGCACACGATCGCGAGGAACGACCCACAAGCCGACGGCCGTCGGCCTGCGTCCATAGACGGCCCAAGCGTTTTGAAGCGCCATATCTGAGTCGACGGCGTGAACCGAGCCGGCGGCCCGCAAAGGACGCTCGGGAGCGGGCCGTTCAAAGACTTGATAGACGGGCCATTCCGCAGAGGTCATGCGCCCGCTTCGCTCAGTTCGTGTTTGCTGGAGTACGCCAGCATGGCCTCGCGCACCCAAGCGCCGTCTTCGTGCGCTTTGATTCGTGCGCCAATGCGGGCGGCGTTACAGGGACCGTCTCCGTTGACGACCCGCTTGAGTTCATCGAAATCGATCGGGCTATGCAGCCAGCGTCCGGATGCCTCGTCAAATCTCAGCTCGGGATCGGGCGGCTCCAGGCCCAGCAGCCGCAGCTCGGGAACGATTTCTCGGATGAACGTTTCGCGTAGTTCGTCGTTGGACTTCGTTTTGACCCCCCAGCGCTTAAGCGTCGCGGTGTGGGGCGATTCCGAATCGGGGTAGCCGAACTGCATCAGCGTGGGCCACCACCAGCGGTTCAGCGACTCTTGCGCCATGGCCTTCTGTTCGGGCGTGCCGCGGGCCAAGGTGATGACGATCTCTTGGCCCTGCTTCTTGTGGAAGGTTTCTTCACTGCAGATGCGGAGCATCGCGCGGGCGTAAGGTCCGTAGGAACACTTCGCCAGCATCGACTGGTTCAAGATCGCGGCCAGATCGACCAGCCAGCCAATCATGCCGACGTCGGCCCACGAAGGGACGGGATAGTTGAACACATTCGCGTATTTTGCTCGTCCTGAATGCAGCGCGGCGATCAACTCTTCGCGCGTAGCACCGAGCGATTCGGCCGCGTCGTAGAGGTACTGCCCGTGCCCGCCCTCATCCTGCACCTTGGCCAGCAACACGAGCTTGCGTTTGAGCGAGGGGGCCCGCGTGATCCATTCCCCTTCGGGCAGCATGCCGACGATTTCGCTATGGGCGTGCTGAGACATCATTCGCAGCAACTGCCGGCGATATTCGTCCGGCATCCAGTCGCCCGGCTCGATCGTCTCGCCGCGGGCGATTCGCGCCTCGAACGCAGCCACTCGCGTTTGCTGATCCACGGACTATTCTCCTCGATAAACCGGCGTGCGTTTCTCCAGGAAGGCGCGAATTCCCTCTTGGTGATCGGCGCTGTGGCCACATTCGGCTTGCGACTTCGCCTCGATCGAAAGGAGTTCTTCGAGCGAATGCGACTCGGCGTAGTCGAGATTCTGTTTCAACTGGCCGATCGCAAAGGTTGGCGCAGCGGCATAACGGGCCGCAGTCTTTGTCGCCTCTTCCAAGAGTTGCTCCGGAGCGACGACCTGATTCACCAGTCCCCAGTCCAAGGCCTCGGCCGCCGACAGTTTGCGGCCCGATAACATCAGGTCGAGGGCTCGCTGTCGACCGACCAGCCGCGGCAAGAACCAGGTCGACCCGCTGTCCGGCACCAGGCCAATATTGATAAACGCCTGCAAAAACGAAGCTTTCTCGGATGCGATTCGCACGTCGCAGGCCATCGCCAGGCTCATGCCCGCGCCGGCGGCCACGCCGTTGATGGCGGCGACGATCGGTTTGGGGAGCCGAGTCATCGCGAGGATCAGCGGATTGTAGTTGGCGCGGATGTGATTGCCGTAGTCTGGTTTTCCGCCCTGGCTCATGTCTTGAACGTTTGCCAAATCCTGTCCCGGACAAAACCCCTTGCCCGCGCCGGTCAACAGGACGCAGCGCGTCGCCCGGTCGCCGGCCGCTTTGGCGAACGCGTCTTGCAGTTCCTGAAGCATCGAATCGGTGAGCGCGTTGAGTTTCTCGGGGCGATTGAGCGTGATTTTCAGGACCGAGTCGCTTTGTTCGCAGAGCAGAGATTGATAGCTCATCGTTTCAGACCCTCTTGCACGAGCGACGGAGAATAATTCGTTCCCGCGCGTTTAAAGAGGCTTCACTCGCTCGAAGGGTTGGACGCAGTTGTTGCAAAAGTAGATGGCCCGGCACGGCGTGGGGCCAAAGTTATTTCGTCGAGTCGTGTTGCGAGAGTCGCAATACGGGCACGGCACGGGCATTTCTAAAACCGTGAGAACCGCGCCACCATGCACTTCAGGGGAGGCGATTCCCATCCGCTTCAATTTGTCCCGACCCGTTGCGGAAATGGAATCGGTCGACCAGGGAGGATCGAGCGCCAGCTTGATACGCACGTCGCTAAACCCCATTTCCGAGACTTTAGCTTGCACGCTTTGAGTGATCGCTGAGATTGCGGGACAGCCCGAGAACGTCGGCGCGAGCGTCACTTCGGCGCGATTCCCATCGATCTGGATGGCTCGGACGATCCCCAGCTCGACGATCGAAATGACCGGCATTTCTGGGTCTTCAATCTCATTGAGTGCGGCGAGCACATCCGATTCCGAGATCGTTGCCATAGGCGACAACCTCAATGTCGCACTCCCTATCACACAGTTCGATCAGTCACGCAGTTCGACCTGTCACACGGTTCGATGAGGCAACCATGTCCTGCGGCCGCCGCTAGGAGATTGCCCTCGACGTCGCGCTGAGGCGTGAGAGAGCACAGGCAATGCCCTCCACGAGTTGTTGGATATCAACGCCCATCTGGAGCATGTCCGAACTGTTCAACATCACGGCGCCGTGGATCGCCGCCCACGCCACGTGGGCCAGCACGCGCGCTTCTTCGGTCGGTTCCTCGCTATGGGCCGCTTCCTGTGCAGCCCGAAACAGGATATCGCGAGCCCTGCGGGCCTCCCTTCGCAACTCCGGAAAGTTCCCCGTTTGCATCAGACTGAAAAGCAAACGGTACGACACGGCGTCGGCTCGGGCGAAAGCGACATACGCCTCTGCCACGGCCCGAAACCGTTCCAGCGGCGTCGCGGACGAGACCACCGCTTCTTCCGAAAGATCGGCCAGTTCCCGGAATGCCCGCGTCCGCACGGCTGCAACGATTTCCTCACGCCCCGCCGGGAAGTACCGGTAGAGCGCGGCCCCCGTCAGGCCGACCTCCGAGCCAATGGTTCGCAGGCCGACGTTACCGATGCCATGTTTCGAGAACAGGCAACGGGCCGCGTCGCAAACCTTTTCGCGGACGATCTCGACTTCCAAGTCTGTTAGCGTGGGTCTAGCCATGTCTGTTTAATTTGACACTGTTTATTAAACAGTGTCAAGCAAAATGGGCACTTTTAATATACGTCGTTTCGAGCCGGTTTTTACAATGGCTCCAGCCAACGGGGACCTCGAACTGCCCTTCTGATCCAGCCGCGCTGCCAATCCATCATTACGCATTACCAGCGTTTCCACAACAGGCCGGGCCTCACAAATGCTAAAATTTTAACACATCGCGGGCGAGAGCCAAGAGCGCGATGCGATTTGGCAGTCAGCGCCAGATGGCAGATGCTCGATCGAGCGCCTGCGGGGCATGCCGCGAGCGGTCGTTGCCATTCGACATGGGCTGCCAGAGGGCTATGAGGCAGTCCAACTTGTTGCAACAAAAAAGCCGCCCGGGACCCCTCCCGAGCGGCTTAGCGACGAACAGAAATTCAATCCTCGAACCTCCTTCCAATTAACCCGGAATAGACCCGCTATCGAGTGAACGCCAAACCGGCATCGTTGGCCTCACTGCCGTCAGCCACGAAGTTGAAGTTGTTGGCTCCCGCCACCGCTACGTTTCCTGCCAGCTGCTTGTCCGGCGCGGAGAGGACCATGCGACTTCCGTCCATCTGATAAGTGCCGCGGAAACCGGTGGCACTTCCGTCAGACAAGACCGTCCACACGAAGCCACCGTCATTCAGCAGAGCCAGTTGAACTGTGACCTCATTGCTCGGTTTCGCGATCCAAAGGCCGGTGAGGGATGCCGGAGCGCTCGCGCCCACAACGGGCGCCGGGTCGGCCGGCGGAGTCGCAACGTCGGAGACATCGTACGCCGCCGGGGCCGGGCCCGACATATCGGAAGCAGGTCCCGCAGCATCGCCGCCACCACCGCCTCCGCCGGCATCACTACCACCACCGGACCCGTCATCTCCTCCGCCGAGTAACGACTGCAGCAAGCCGCCAACGTGAGGGCCGTGCTTCGAGCCCTTCGACTTCGAGCCTTTGGTTGAGGTCGTCCCGGTCGGCTTGGGAGTAGTGGTCCCGCTCGGTTTGGGTGTGACCGTTCCACTCGGCGTAGGCGTGGTCGTCCCGCTGGGCTTGGGGGTAGTCGGAGTTCCGCTCGGCTTTGGAGTACTCGGAGTCGTACCGCCACTTGGAGTGGTTCCGCCGCTGGGCTTGGGAGTCCCGCCACTCGGCGCCGGCTGGTTGGGTGAGCTGAAGTGCGGAACCTTGCTTGAACCTTTCGTCGTGCTCACTTGCTTGGTGCCACTGAACTGCCGCGCTTGGGCGAAAGTATTCGACTTGGGGGTCCCGTTTGAGCCGGGTTTCGCGAGACCGCGTCGACTATTGGCTAGGTTGTTGTTCGTCGAGCGGCGTGAAGTCTGACGTGTCGCAGATCGCGAGCCCGTGCGGGAAGCTTGCCGCGAAGGCGATCGAGAGGCTCGAGAAGACGATCGGGAGCCTCGCGAAGAGGAGCGAGAGCCGCCTCCGCCACCCCGTCCTCGGCCGGCCTCGACCGGTGGGACCAACAAGGAGACCGACAAGGCCACGGCAAGCAGACTGGTCATCAATTTGTGAGTGTTGAGAGACATGACTTATACCTTTTCCGTTTGGAGATCTTCGAGCACCGAGAAACTTTGGAGTGGTCCGAATTTCACGTTGAAACCGGTTCTCCGGCGGGAACAGCGGAAAAATGACTCAGGGCGGACAGAAAAATTTGAGTTTGGATTTTTTTCTTTTTCCCCCAATTGCTTGTCCGGTCAGTGAGGAGATGCCGCTGTCAGGGAGGAGGCAGCCTGTTGGGGGCACCCCCGTGGCGCCCGATTCCCGCAGATTTGCTTAGATCCGCGATGGGGTTCTGTTTATGGTGGAAACGTCGACATTAGAAGCAGAGTTTCGATCGAGAAATCGAACCCCCAGGCAACTGACCCTGTCACGCGGGAGGCGCAAATGGCGACCGACGTCCCGTTTGTCGAACTCATGCAGCGGGTCCGTGCGGGCGATCAGAACGCTGCGCTTGAGCTACACGCGGCGTATGCCGAACAACTGCAGCGGATCGTGCGCGTGCGGCTCACTCAGCCCGCCCTGCGCCGGCAGTTCGATTCGCTCGACATCTGCCAATCTGTGTTTGCCGATTTCTTCGTGCGGACGGCTCTGGGCCAATACGACCTCCGCTCGCCGGAGGAGTTCATGAAACTCTTGGCAACCATGGCGCGGAACCGGCTGTTCCATCACTCGTCGAAGCAGCGGGCCGCGCGACGCGACTTCCGCCGCATCGAAGGAGGTCCGATCGAGGATTTCGCGTTGCCCGGTGCTGACGCGACCCCCAGTCGCATCGTTTCTAGCAAAGAGCTGCTGAAGTGTGCCGAGGATCGCCTCACCGAGGAGGAGCGAAGGCTCGTCCAGCGGCGCCGCAACGGCGAGACATGGGAAGAAATCGCCGCGTCGACCGGCCGGTCTGCGGAAGCCATGCGCAAGCAGTACGAGCGCGCCCTCAATCGAGTCTCGGCGGAACTCGGTATGGGGCAGCTCGATGACTAACGAATGGAGCCCCTCCGACGGGCTGCGCCAGCTTTGCGACGAGCAGCGTGAAAGCTGGCAACGAGGTCAGCGCGCGCTCGTTGAGTCATTCTTTGACAAATATCCCGCGCTGAAGAGTGACGAGAGCCTGCTGCTTGACTTCATTCTCGCTGAGTACACGCTCCGTCAAGACTTGGGAGATCGACCAACACCCACCGAATACTTCCAGCGCTTTCCGCACCTGGCAACGCCGCTCGAACGATTGTTCGAACTGAATGAGGCCATCAACGCGCGGACCGAAGATCTGCCGCGGATTGCTGAGGCCGTCGGAACGGTCATTGGCCCCTATCGCTTGCTTCAGAAGATTGGCGAAGGGGGCTTCGGCGTCGTCTTTATGGCCGAGCAGACCACTCCCGTCCGTCGGATGGTGGCGCTCAAAGTCATCAAGCCGGGGATGGATTGCGCTCAGGTGATTGCGCGGTTCGAATCCGAGCGCCAGGCGCTGGCGCTCATGGACCATCCAAACATCGCCAAGGTGCTGGACGCCGGAGCCACGAACTCGGGTCATCCCTACTTTGTGATGGAACTCGTCAAAGGCGCGCCCATCACCGAGTTTTGCGACAAGAACCATTTCTCGCCGGAGATGCGGCTGAAGCTGTTTGTCGACGTCTGTCATGCCATTCAACACGCCCACCACAAGGGAATCATCCACCGCGACATCAAGCCAACCAATGTGATGGTCACGCTGCGCGACGGCGTGCCGGCCGTGAAGGTGATCGATTTCGGCGTGGCGAAGGCCACCTTGCAGCGGCTCACCGAGCGGACGCTGTTTACCGCCTACGGGCAAATGGTCGGCACTCCGGCCTACATGAGTCCGGAACAGGCGGAGATGAGCGAGTTGGATATCGACACACGCAGCGATGTCTATTCGCTGGGTGTGCTGCTTTACGAGCTGTTGACCGGCACCACGCCTCTCGAAGTCGATCGGTTACGCGCTGCGGGCTACGCCGAGATTCAGCGGATGATTCGCGAGGAAGAGGCGCCGCGTCCCAGCACGCGACTGTCCTCACTCAGGGGCGCCGCGACGATCCTGGCAGGGAATCGGGGACTGGAGGTCAAGCGGTTGGTGCAGGTTCTGTCCGGCGACCTCGACTGGGTGGTGATGAAGGCGCTCGAGAAGGATCGCAACCGCCGCTACGACACGCCTGGCAATTTCGCGGAGGACATCGATCGCTATCTGCGGCGTGAGGCGATCCTGGCGAGGCCGCCGTCCAAGGTCTACCGTCTCAAGAAGTTCGCGCAGCGAAACCGAGGGTCGGTCCTGACGGCGGCGTTCATCGTCGTGGCGCTCCTCGTCGGCACGATCGTTTCGACCTGGCAGGCGCTGCGCGCACGAAGCGCCGAGTCGGCCGCGATCGCCGCCGCCACTGCTGAGAAGCAGGCGAAAGAGGAGGCTTTAGCCCGTGAGGCCGAGACCAAGGCCGTGCAAGCCTTCATGGAAGATCGGATCTTCTCCGCGGTGCGACCCAAGGGACCAGATGGCGGATTGGGGCGCGAGGTCACGCTGCAAAAGGCGATCGAGGCGGCTCTACCGACGGTCAGTCAGGCGTTTCCGGATCAGCCATTGATTGAGGCCCGGCTGCGACTGACCTTGGGACAGTCCTTTCTCTTCCTGGGCAACGCGCGGACCGCGACGCAGCAGGACGAGGCGGCCCGCGCGCTTTACACCCGTTACCAGGGGCCGAACCATCCCGACACGCTCATGAGCCTGCGGCATTTGGCGGTCTGTTACTTTGCGCTGGGTCACCATGCCGATGCCGTCCAGGTGCGGCAAGAGGTGCTGACGCGCCGCAAGGCGACTCTTGGCCCAGACCATCCCGACACGTTGTCTGCCATGAGTGAATTGGCGAACACCTATGGTCAGTCGGGTCGATACGCCGATGAATTGAACCTTCAAGTCGAGACGCTCGCACTTTATCAGGCGAAAATCGGACCGCGCCATCCGGCCACGCTGTCGGTCATGCACAACCTGGCCGACTGTTACCGGGAACTCGGCCGGTACAGCGAGGCCGTCGATCTCTTCGAACAAACGCTCGCGATGCGGAAATCTCAGCTTGCTCCCGACAACCCCGACATGCTGATGAATAAGCTAGCCCTGTCGATCTGCTACCTTGCTCTGGACCGGCCTGCCGAGGCCCTCAAGCTGAGCTCGGAAACGCTAGCGTTGCGCACAGCGAAGCTCGGTCCCGAGCACCCGGACACGTTTGCGAGCATGAATCAACTGGCCAGTTGTTACGAAAAACTCAATCGCTATGACGAGGCCGTCCAGATGCGGGAAAAGACGCTGGCCCTTCGTAAGAGCGCGCTCGGCCCCGACCACCCCGACACACTCTTGAGCATGAACAACCTCGCTAACAGTTACGGCTTTGCCGGCCGATGGACTGAGGCGCTCAAGCTTCGGGAGGAGACGTTGTCACTGCAGAAGACCGTGCTCGGCCCTGATCACCCCGACACGCTCCTGAGCATGAACAACTTGGGCAACAGTTATCTGAACCTGGGCCGCTATGCCGACGCGATCAAGCTGCTTCAGGAAACGCTCGCCCTCCAGAAAACTCGTTTCGGACCCGATCACCCAGACGTCCTCCGGAGCTTGAACAACCTGGCGATGGCCTACGGCGAGGCAGGACGATTGGAAGAGTCGCTCAAAATCAGCGAGCAAGCGGTCCCGCTCCACAAAGCCAAATATGGTCCCTTGCACACCGCCACACTAACATGCGTCGCCATCCTCACTGAGACCTTGAAGCGGCTCGGCCGACTGGAGGATGCTCTCAAGCTCTCCCTGGAAACGCTGGCGACACAAACAACCAAACTCGGATCCAACCATCAACAGACGCTCAGAACCATGTCTGATGTGGCTGAGATCGACTTTGCGATGGGCAGAGTCAAGGAGGCCCTCGAACTCAATGAAAAGACGCTGTCACTCCAAAAGGCCCATCTACCTCCCGATCATCCCGAAACGTTGGACACGATGAACAATCTGGCCGATTGCTACGAAGCGATCGATCGTCCTGCGGACGCTCTCAAATTTCGCGAGCAAACGCTCGCGGGCCGCAAGACCAAGCTCGGGAACGGCCATCCCAAGACGCTGATGACCATGTGGGGCTTCGCCAGAAGCCTCATCGTGCTCAAACGTGGTGCCGAGGCGCTGCCGGTCATGGACGAGTGCCTCCAGCGTGCCGACGGCAAAGACGTCGATCCGACACTCGTGCCAGGGTTGATTGATCTGCGTCTGCGTCTACTCGAAAGCAACCAGGATGCTGCCGGTTGTCGACGGACCGCGGAGCTGTGGGAGGCCCTCAATCGCAACGATGCCGCCAGTTTCTACAGAGCGGCTCGTTTGCGGGCCGTCACGGCCGGCGTGCTTCGCGCCGCGAACAAATCGGCAGAAGCCGATGCTGAAGCCGACCGCGCCGTGAAATGGCTGAAACAAGCCGTTGCCGCCGGTTACAAAAATGCGGCTCAGATTCAAAAAGACAAAGACCTCGAACCGCTGCGCGCTCGCCAGGATGTCAAAAAACTCGTCGGCGATCTCCAACACGTCAAAGAGAGTGCAACGACAAAGCACTAGCTTAGCGTCGCCAGTCGAACATTCGCTCACAAAACCAGACATGTCACATCGACCCAAGTGTCGCAGGACCTGACGCCGACGAAGTTCCTCCTGGTGGAACGCTCGATGGCCCGCTTTGAGCGCGACCGCCGTGTATGCTTATGGTGTCGGGGTATCTGCAAGTCACTGATCGAGCGGTCCACTCGAGGCAGGCCATGCGCGCCGGCGTCGATGCAGAATCTCTGCGACAAACATCTCGTCTGGGCAGACAGGGCCGGTGTTTTCGGTCCACTCATCGGATCCTGGTTCGTCTCATTGCCCTGACCATCCTCGGTCACCTCAGCCCGTGTCCGGGCGATGATCGGCGCGTTGAACCCTCGACGCGAGTGCTAGCCGACTCGGCATGGCCGCAGTTTCGTGGACCGTCCTACAGCGGTGTCTCGTTAGAAACGGGACTGGCGAACTCCTGGCCCCCTGAAGGTCCCCCAGCGTTGTGGGTCCGAGACCTTGGCCAGGGATTCTCGAGCTTCGCGTGCCGCGGCGAGCGGATCTATACGCAAATGCAAACCCTCTTGGGGCAGTATCTGGTCTGCCTCGATGCGGGAACCGGGAAAACTCTTTGGGAACATCGCTACGGTTTCCCGTATGAGGCGGCGGGTCTATACCCGGGTCCTCGCGCGACGCCGACAGTCCGAGAGGGACGGGTCTATTTCGCGGCCCCCGACGGACTCATTGGTTGCGTTGACGCGATAAACGGTCAACCAATTTGGTCCGTCAACGTAAACAAGGCTTTTCACGGCCGCGGGACGGACTTTGGATATGCCGCGTCGCCAGTCGTCGAGGACGGCAAAGTGATTGTGCCCGTCGGCGGCAAGGGTGCGTCCGTCGTCGCGCTCTCGGCCGACGAGGGCACTCTGGTTTGGAGCGCAGGCAATGAACCGGCAAGCTATTCGAGCGTTCTGCCGATTTCATTTCAGGGTCGGAGACTCGTCGTCGCCATCTTGCAAAATGCGCTTGTCATTTGCGATTTGAAAACGGGAGTCCTCCTCAGCCAATTGAGCGAGTCAGAGGGCTACGACGAGCATGCCGCCGCTCCCTTGTATGTGGAACCCTGTCTATTGATCGCGTCGCCGTTCCGCAACGGCGCGAAATTGTATCGCCTCGAAACACCGACTGCTCGAGGAGGCAAAACGCAGGCTGCGCCCAACGAGCCGGCCGCTCGGATTGAGCTGCGTCTGGCGTGGCAGACTTTGAAGCTCTCCAACGATGTCGCCTCCAGCGTCTGCGTCGAGGGAAATGTCTACGGGTTCGATCTGCGGGAAGTGCAGTCGAAGGCTCATCGCCCGTCGCGGGGCGAATTTCGCTGCTTGCACTGGCAGGACGGGAAGGTTCGTTGGTCGACTGAGGTCACCGGGCATTGCACGATCATGGCGGCCGATCAGAAGCTGATTCTCTTTAACGATCGGGGACAGTTGTTGCTGATCCGCGCCTCGCCGGACGAATATCGTGAGTTGGCACGAACGGACGTCTTTGGCGACGAGATCTGCTGGACCGCGCCTGCACTGGACCAAAAGCGGCTGTTCGTGCGGACCCACTCGCGTGCCGCTTGCCTCTACCTGGGACCTCCCGAGGAACTCGCCCGAACAGCTCTGGCGCAAGCCATTCCCGCTTCGCAAATCCCCAAGTCGATCTCGCTGAACTGGATGAGCCTGTTGGGTCGGGAACGCGAGTACCTCTTCGATCCGCCGACGCGGCCACAGCTCCTGCGTTGGTACTTGACCTGTGTCGTCGGAGTCTTCGGCACGGCCGGGTTGGTCGCGTTGTCGGCCGGGGCTGTAATCAATCGCATAAAACCCGGTCACCTAGATATCACGGCATCGGTGGTTTTCTGGATCCTCGCTTTCGTGCTCGGCCTGGTCACAACGCCGATCGGCAACAGCCTGACGGACGAATACATTTTCACCTGGCCTGCCACGCTCTTCGCCACCTATCAACCGGCGATCACGGCTTCTGTTCGATATGCCCGTTCGTCCGAGCGATCCAAGCGTCTTCTGGCGCGCGGCGCCGGTCTATCGCTCTGCGCGGTGTGCGCCGCCTACTTCTGGCTGTGCCGGCGACTGAGCTTGCACCACGAATGGGCGTTCCTGATGGGACTGCTTCCCGCGTTCCCCATGTCGATCGTGGTGGCCCGCGCCAGCCAACGACCCTTGTGGCGGCGCGCCGCCTGGGGGCTTGTCGCCTTCAGCGTATTCTTCTGGTCCGCGGGCGGATGGATGATCGTGAGGGCGTCATCCGTGCGCTAGCGCGCCGCTGCACAGGAACCGTGGCAGACGTTGCCAAGCTGCCGATCGGGCTCGCCGTGCCTACCAAGAGGCCACCGAACCCGGATATCCGCGGGCGTGTCCGTCTGCAACGGATTGCGAACCGATCTGTACAATTAACTTCTGGGACTGTTTAACAGTGTGCGAATGTTCGGTGCGGAAACCGGCTCGAGCCAGCAATTATGAATAGCCAGCAACTTCGACGGATCGGCGTGCCGGATCGCTGTCTCAAATCGGCGACGACCGCCATTCAAAACGCAGTTTCCTCCGGCGGCGTGCCCAGCAAAGACATCAAGCGGCTGGTCCGTGCGATCGTCGACGCGCCCCGCGATCACCTCGAGCACCCCTATTTCGGCTCTTTCGCTCAAAGTCTTCTCGATGAAGTCCAACCGGCGGATCTGCGCGCCATCGACTATCAGACCTGGGGCTCGCAGATCGACGAAGGGACGCATCACCAGATGCGGCTCGCTTGCGAAGTGCCGTCAGCGCGCGGCGCCGCGCTCATGCCCGATGCGCACATAGGTTATGGACTGCCGATCGGCGGTGTGCTGGCGACGGAAGGAACGGTCATCCCCTACGCGGTCGGCGTCGACATCGCCTGCCGGATGAAGCTTTCCGTACTCGATATGCCCGTGGCGACGCTCAAGGATAAGTTTGAGCTCTATCGGCATGCTCTTGAAAAGGGAACGCGATTCGGCGTCGGGGCCGCTCACGAAACACCCAAAGACCATGCGGTGATGGATCAGGACTGGTCAATCACGCGGATTACGCGCGAGCAACGCGATAAAGCCTGGCGGCAGCTCGGCACGTCGGGCTCGGGGAATCACTTTGTCGAATTCGGAGTGCTGACCGTCGCCGAACCGCTCGCGGATCTCGGTCTCGAGCCGGGGACCTACGTGGCTTTGCTCAGTCACAGCGGAAGTCGCGGAGTCGGCTCCTCGGTTTGCAGCACCTATTCCGCCATCGCTCAAGCCAACTTGCCCAAGCAATTTGAGCAGGTGGGCCGACTGGCGTGGCTCGATCTCGAGACCGAGGCCGGGCAGGAATACTGGGCCGCCATGAATTTGATGGGCGACTACGCCGCGGCCAACCACGACGTCATTCATCGACTGGTCTCTAAGCTGGTGGGAGCCCGGATCGTCGCGGGCATTGAAAACCACCACAATTTCGCTTGGAAGGAGCAACACGGCGGGCGAGAGGTCATCGTGCACCGCAAAGGGGCCACTCCCGCCGCGGTCGGCGAATTGGGAGTGATTCCCGGCTCGATGGCCACGCCAGCCTTCCTCGTTCGTGGCAAAGGCAACCCGTCCAGCTTGAACTCGGCATCGCATGGTGCCGGTCGCTGCATGTCGCGCACGCAGGCCCGTGACAAATACCGCTGGAACGCAGTCCGCAAGGATCTCGAGCGAAAAGGAATTCACGTGTTGTCTGCAGGGGCTGACGAGGTGCCTTACGCCTACAAAGACATCGAAGCGGTGATGGCCGACCAGAAAGACTTGGTAGAAATCATCGCGAAGTTCGATCCGGCGATCGTCAAAATGAGCGACGACGGACGCGCGGAGGATTGAGCGCCTAGGCACACTTCGGAGTTGGACGTCCTGGCGGGCGTTTGACTTGATTCCGCTTCCGCACCGATTGCCCGCCGCTAGTCGACGACGCGCGTCCGAGGGATCTTGATTCTCAAATTCCCCGTTCCTCCAGAGGCTTCGGCTGGGAGGGCCAACTTGAGATAGCGTGCATACGTTGGAGGAGGTTGAAAGATCAGGATCTCTTCCACGGACGTGCCGGGTCGGATCGATGCCGATCCAGTTTGTCCGACGACCCGTACGTCACCAAGGGCCTGTTCGACGGTTGCGCCCGTGTCGTCCTTCAGTTTCGCCGCTTGCTCGAGGTTGTCTTGGCGAGCCGACCATCCGGCGTACTTCACATTTGAGGACCCAACGTTCTCGATCTTTAACACAATCTTAAAGTAGGCCTTGGGCGTTTTGCGGGCGAGCTTCGAATCGTACGGAGTGACAACAATTTGCTCCGACGTCACTCCCGTGGCCGTCACTCGCACATTTTCGTTGGCGTCGCTTATGCCAACTCCTTCCCACGGCTCGGGATCGACCGGTTCGACAATTGTTGACGACGGCGGCTCGGCCGACTTGCTCAGCGCCCATTTGGCCGTAGCGACT
>DASRXU010000093.1:0-34812 GCA_035687365.1 Planctomycetaceae bacterium
TCCACTTGTCGGCACATTCTCCGACGACCCAATTCGACTGGCTGACGGCTGACTGGGCCTTGGAAATCAACTCCTCTTCCGTCTCTTTGACATCGCTAATCGGCTTCTTGGACATGGGGAATCTTCGCCTCCTGCGTCGAGTGAGTGCTTGCTGGCGAGAACGTGGTCGGCTCTGGCTGGGAGTGCCAAACGTCCTTGCAGCAGACTCGGGCGAAATCCACCAACGCGGACGGTCCGCACGTGCAGACCGGCCGGATTGAACCCGTTCCCGCCACCCCTTCCACTGGGCATTTCAGAGCCGTTTGGGCTCCGTCAGGCGGGATCAAGCCGAGAGTCTGCGATCCTAGCCGGACCTGCCCCCCTTTGCCACCGGCTAACCGGGGATCCGGGCCTCAGATCGGCGGAGTCGTTGACGGGAAAACCGTAACTGCAAACAATCCGGACAGTTGGAATCTTTGGAACAATTGATTCAACTGCGCGGGGCAACTGGCCGATCCAGTCAGGAGAAGTCCTTGTCTGAAATGGTTGTCACAGACGGCGACATTCGCTTGACGCAAGTCACGTGCTGCCACTAGGATTCGGGCGAATTGGCGCCGTAGCCAAGAGGCTAAGGCAGCGGATTGCAAATCCGCCATCGTGAGTTCGACTCTCACCGGCGCCTCCTGCCGCAAGTGTCTGTGACCACAGGCGCTTGCGGTTTTTTTGCGCCCTGCAGTAGTTGCCGCCGCGGCTCGTTCGGACACGAACTGTGCGACGATGACTGCCGGGGCGTTGTGGCTTTCCCAGATTGACGCGGCCGTCGGCTCAGCAGTGCGGATCGCGAAGACCTGCATCGTCATGCGGCTCGAGGGGTTCAGAGCTGTCGCAGGTGATGAGCCGGTGCGCATCCCGGCTTGCTGCTTCCCCCATCCGCGGTGATGCCCCAGCGTCTAAAGGTCCGTGAGAGAGAATGTGAGACACGCCCGACGCCCAAACGGCTGTCGTGATTTCCGTGGGCTATTCTTTAGGTAGACAGCGCCCGTCAAATGCGCAATTCATCGGCCGTTCGGCCAGCGTCCAAGTGCTGATGTGCGATTGCCAATCCGCCCTCGTGAGGTCGACTCTCACTTGGCGCCTCGTTCCGCAACTGTTGCTGATGCTGCGCCTGCGGCTGCTTTTTTCGCACTAAGTCGGCTGCTAGTTTGCCTGATGTGATCCACGCGCCGTGACCCTCGGAGGCCCGACAATGAGGCTTCTCGAAATTGTGCAGTCGTCGAACGAGAAAATCTTCATTAACCCGAACTTCGTGGTTTCGGTTTGGCACGAGAACAATGAAGACACGATGATTGAGATGAGCAGCAATTCGCCGGGGACCGAAACGGAGGTTCTCCATACGAAGGCCCCCGTCGAAATGATTGTGAGCCGCATCGACGACGCCCTCAAACGCTGACGAGGGCGGCGAATCGTCGAAGGGCCCACTGGGCATCAGCAAAGCAGTGCTTCGGCCCGCGCCCTTGCGCTGCGCGTCCGCGTGAATTGTCTGTAGCCGATCAGAAGAGACCCGGTACGAGCGCCCAAGTCGCGCTCCGATATTCCTCGTAAGCCGGCCCGAATAGCTGGCTCAGGTGGGCTTCCTCGATCCGAATCTTTCGCCAATAGGCGACAGCGGCCAAGGCCATGCCGAGGAGTGCGTGCATTTCTCCCGAGACCACCATGGTTCCGAAATAGAGGCCCAGCAGGCCGGTGTAAATCGGGTGGCGCACGAACCGATACGGGCCGAACCGAATCATCTCATGGTCGACGTTGGTCGCCACCGCGCCGCTCCAATTGCGTCCCAGGCACCGCCGAGCCCAGATCGCCAGCGCGAGCGATACCAGCTCGATTCCCAAACCAACGCCGATCAGGGGCAGCATCACAGGAACGAATCGCGTGCGCAGTCCCGGGATGGGGCCAATCACCAGCAATTGCGCGACGCTGGTGAGGGCGACGTGAATCCCGCGTGAAGCCGCCGACTCTGAGCTGACTTTGGCGGCCGCTTTCCGTGCCGATATCTCCCAGTAAGCGCTCAGCACCAGCCACATCGCCAGCGACACCAACATCGGCGGCGGCAATCCGCGCCGCTCAGCCTCGGCGACGCCCTCAGCCAGTGAGTGCACCGGCGCCGCATCACCGGTGAAATAGAAGCCAATCACTGCGCCGCCCAAAGCGGCAACCGTTATGGTTAGGGGTTTGGAGTATCGTTGGAGTGCACTTCGCGAGATTCCCATCTAAAGCTCTCTTCAACGCGTCGTCTCGGCCGATCCTCGGATGAACGTGCGCTCTCTAGCGGCGTCGACAGGCGCACCAAGATCGCTCACCGGCCCCGCAGCAGGACCTGCAGAGGTCAATTCGTCGGACGGCGCCTTTTCTTAGCCGGAGTCGTTAACTTTCCTTAGCCGGGCTCCTGCTCGACTTCCGTCTGCGCAGCAGCGCGGCTCACTCCAGCGACTGCTGAATCATTCGATCCAACGTCGGCGGCACGTACGTGCCGAAGCGGAGTTGGTCGAGGATGCCTGGGGTTGTGGCGTGGGCTTGGGCCGTTTCGAAGGTGATGATTTTTGCCTTCACCAACTCGTACAGGCTTTGCTCGAAGATCCGCGATTCGGAAATCGTTTGCTGCATGCCGATGCGGATTGCGGCCGACTGGCCCCGCTCGATTGCGTCGGCGATCAGCTTGCTGTCGTTGAAGAGGAACTCGAGCGCCGGGACGCGACCGCCGCCGATTTTCGGGACGAGCCGCTGGCAGATCACGCACTTCAAACTGTCGCGCAGTTGCAGCCGCACTAAGTCTCGCTCGACCGGTTCGAAGAAACTGACGATGCGGTTGACCGCTTCGGCTGCCGTGTTCGAGTGAAACGTAGTCAGCACCAGATGCCCGGTCGAAGCCGCGTCGATGGCCGCGCGAATCGTGTCGGGGTCGCGCATTTCGCCGATCGAGATCACGTCGGGGTCGTGGCGCAGAGCCGAGCGGACGCCTGAGATAAATGTCTCGACGTCGTTGCCGACGCCGCGTTGAGAGATGATCGACTGCTTGTTGCGATGCACGAATTCGACCGGGTCTTCGATTGTCAGCACGTGCAGCGTTTTGTTGGTGTTGATCCAATCGATGATCGAAGCGACGGTGGTCGATTTGCCGCTGCCGGTCATGCCGGCCACGATCACCAGGCCGTGATGCAAAGCGCCCAACTGCTCCATCGCCGGCCGTGGGATGTGCAAATCCTCGAACGAGGGGATTGTCTCGGACAAGAAACGCAATGTGAGGTGCGGCACCCCCATCTTCAGGAAGGCGGAGACCCGCGAAAATGCCAGCCCTAGTTGGTGGTAGTTGAAGCTGCACTGATGGTCGCGTGTGAATTTCTCCCAATCGCTGACCGGAGCCAGCTCTTTGAGCAAATGCAGGATCTGATCGCCGGTGACCGGCTCAAAGTCGCTCGCGGCCAACGTCCGTCCGTCGACACGAAACACGGGAGTCGCCCCGGGATACAGATGCAGGTCGCTGGCCCGGCGGTCGTGCATTGCGCCGAATAAGCCCTCCACACTGAGGGGGACCTTCCGCGCGTCCTCGACGCTCACGTGCCAGACTTCCGGCAGAGCGATCAGGTTGGAGAGGGCCGCCAGCGTTGGGCTAGCGCCCGTCTTCGAATCGCCGCTCGCGCGGAGCTCGCACGCGCCTTCACTTTCCTGGAGCGGGAGCGCCGGCGTTTTGGCAGCCAGCTTGCGGACCGAATCGAGCAGATCGCCTTCGGCTCGCAGACGGACCACATACATATCCAGTGGGCCATCGGTTCGGCTGCGATCGGCCTCAATTTGAACTCCTTCGGCATCGGCCAGCAGTTTTTGCGGGCGGCCGTGGGTGCGCTCCATCTCCTCGGCCGCCAGTTTGATGACGTCGGCCAGGCTGGTCTGCCGTCCAAATCCCAAGATGCGGGGTGTTGAGTAAGCCAACTGCGATTTCCTCAGTGATGCGACCGCTGTCCAGAATGTCCCCAGAAAACGGACACCCGACGAGGGATCCCCTCCTGTTTCATCCTAGCAACTGCGGGCAACCACTTGGCTCCGGCCTCTACCTGGACATTAGTATCCTGCCTATAATTAGACGTAAAAAAGCCGGCCTCCGATCGCGCGTCGGGCGCCGAAAAGACTCATTCGACAAATGGTCCCACGTGATCACGAGAACGTCCCTCCAACCGCAGTTGCCTGCTGATGAAGGCAGACCGCTCGACAATGAGCAGTTGGCTCAACGTCTGGGTGAGATCGCCGACTTGCTCGACGCGCAGGCGGCGAACCTGTTCCGTCGGCAGGCGTATCGGGCCGCTGCGGAAACGATCCGACGCCTATCGCATCCCGTGCAGCAGATTCTTGCGGAAGAAGGGGTGGCTGCACTGACCCGATTGCCGGGAATTGGGACTTCGATCGCGCGAACTCTCAAACGACTTTGCGAGACGGGTCGCGCGCCGCTGTTGGATCAGTTGCGCGCCTCGTTCGGCCCCGAGGAGAAATTGGCAACGGTGCCAGGGATTGGTCCCAAGACGGCCGCCACCATCCACGCGGTCCTTGGCATCGATACCCTGAGCGATTTGCAGGCCGCCGCCTACGATGGCCGGCTGAACCGCGTGCCAGGCATTGGACGCAAGCGATTGCAGGCGGTTCGCGAATCGCTGGCTGGCCGTTTTCGTTGGCGCAGAAGCGCGGTCAAGTCCGCGCCTCCAGTCAGAGAGGCGAACAAAACATCCAAGGAGCACACGCTACGCCTCGTCACCGAATTGCTCAGCGTCGACGAGGAATATCGCGAAAAAGCCCAAGCCGACGAACTGTTGAGAGTGGCTCCGCGTCGCTTCAATCCAAACCACCAAGCCTGGCTGCCCATCCTGGAGACAGAACGCTTCGGCCGTCGCTACAAGGCGATGTATTCCAACACGGCCCGCGCGCACGAGATGGACTCTGTCCGAGATTGGGTCGTCATCTTTCGCGAAGGCGCCGAAGAGCGCGGCCAGTGGACCGTCGTCACCTCGAAGTTCGGCAAGCTACGGGGCCGCCGCATCGTGCGAGGACTCGAGCGCGAATGCGCCGAGCACTATGCCCAAACCGCGGTGCATGAATTGAGGCTGTTCGACTTAGACGCCCAACAGGGCCTTGATCTTCCGCTTCCGGATCGCGGCGGTCAGTAGCGCGTGATCGCGGATGGTCTGATCGGCGTAGACGAAGGCGAATTTCACCATCGCGCGGTCCAGCCGATCGGATTCTCCGCAATAGGCGGCGAGCGCCACACAGTCTCCCGTGCGGGCGTGCCCTTTGGCGAGGATCCGTCCGCAGACCTCGGCATACTCGGCCAGCGTCGCTCCGTGTAACTCGGCGCCGTCCACTCCGGCCTTGTGGTCGGCCAATTGGCGAACCAGAAAATGTCGTTCGCCGATCGTCGTCCAGCCGAGCAGCGGATCAGACTCCGTCTGCAAGCGGTGCTGGCCTTCGGCCACACGCCGTCCCTGATGCGCGGGGACTCGAATATTGGCCAGGAACGCCGCCCCGCACGCGTCCTGGGCCTCTTTCACCTGAAGGAAAATGGCGTCGTCCTGTCGCTTGCCCATGCAAAGGACGACGTAGTTGCGGAGCGCCACACTCCCGGTGCCCGCTACTTTGAAAGCGACATTGACGGGATGATAGGCGTCAAACACCAGCTGGCGGTCGGGGCCCAGCGTTTCTCGATATTCGGCGAGCGAAGCCACGACATCGCGAGCGACCTGCCGCGACACGCGCTGCAGCAACGGCGGCCGTAAGCGGATCCGTGGAGGAACTGGCCGATTGGGGCGACCGTTCGGCAACTCGGTGTATTTTTCCAAGAGATGCTGCGGCGTGACGCGTTCGGCCTTTCCCAAGACTCTGCGAACCAAGGGCAACTGGCTGCGGCGGCGGATTTCAAATTTCGCCAGGTCGAAAACGCAGAGTTTGGAGTACTGCGTCAGGGCTTCACGATAATGCTCGACAAAGGAACGGACCGCATTTCGGCAGCCCGACTCACTCTCCTTGGCACACCGACCGGCTACCACCAGGCTGGTCGCCATCCGCTTGACGTCCCATTCCCACGGTCCGGGCATCGACTCGTCGAAGTCGTTGAGATCGAACACGAGGTGCCCGTCCGGCGCCGCGAAGGCACCCAGATTGTTGACGTGCGCGTCGCCGCACATTTGCACAATGAGTCCGCTGGTCGGCCACTGTGCGAGATCGGCGGCCATCAACGGAGCCGCGCCTCGCAGAAATCCGAATGGCGAGGCGGCCATGCGCCCCATCTTGATCGGCAAGAGCGCCTTGAAGCGGTGACGATTGACGCGCGCCAGAACCGCGAGAGGGTTTCGGTCTGCGGCCGGTTCCCAATCGCCCTGCGTCGTCCGCGCCAACACTTGCCGCAAACTACGGCCGTGCTGCTTTCGCTCTCGCACCGAGGGAATCGGAAACTTGACGCCGTTATCGGGCACGCACGGACCTGTGAGAAATGTTGAAGAGGCTCGGACTGACCATCCCGCATGATAGCCGAAGGGCCGACGGCGTGCAGACATTAAATCGGCTGCGGAATTCGCCCCAGGCGCCGATCGATGTTTCGGAAGCATTGCAGCCTGAGGAGGAAAGCCAGACCGGCGTACAGAGCGAAATGCAGCAAAAAGGGGCGATAGCGCGCGAGCGCGGGCGGAAGAGATCCCGCGTCCACGGTCGCCGTTCTTTGGATCGATCGCACCACGTCGATTGGACTCAGCACGAAGAACAATTCGCGGAACGCCGAGCTGTCGACATGAAATTGACGCAATACGGGAATTGCCGCAGCCATCGCAGCGGTCCACATACCCAGCACTAGGACTGTCACGACGACCGCGATCAATTGGGTCCGCATCCGCAGCCCCAATCCGACTGCCAGCCATTTCACGCAAGGCAAATAGACGGCGAGCGTGGCCGCGGAAAGCAAGAGGTACGCGCCCGCGGTCGGCGACCGCCACCAGAATTCAAATAGCATCAGGCTCGCCAGCGGCAGGGCGACGACAGCCATCAGGCGATCCACGCCGGCGAGTTTTTGTTCCAGGATCTGCCGGCCGGTGAGCGGAGAAATCAGCAACACGGTCAGGGTTCGCCGCGAGCGCTCCTGAGAAATCACGCTGGCCGCAAACACCCCGACGAGCAGGAGCGCGCTCATCCACGTCAGGCCCAAGACCAGCAGCAAACCTCGATCCTGGACCGCCGGGGCGGCGGACAGACGAATCGCAGGCGCAAGAACCATCACGGGCAGTTCGATGGCGAGCAGGACCCGAGTAAGGTAACGCGGAGTGCCAAACGTTCTCTTACGCGTTTCACGCCAGCGGATTGGCTCGCGTTCGGGGAGGCTTGGCCGGTCGCGCAACAGCACGACTCCGCCGGCCACGGTATTGAGTGCCTCGAACAGCCGATCGATCAAACGAAACAGAGGTGGCACACTGCGATTCGCGGTGACGAAGGCGCGGCCCGCGAGAACTGTCTCGGCAATCGTAAGGCACGCGGCTGTCGAGAAGACGCAAAAACCTGCCGCCACGACGGCCGCAACGTGCGACACGTTCGCGCTCCCCCATCGGCCGGCCGCTGGCAGCGTGCAGCAGACGCCCGAACAGAACCAGGGAAACAGCAGCGCCCCCACGTAAGTCGCCCCGAGCGCTTGGGCCGTCGTCGCGCACCAGGCGGAACACATGATGCCAAAGGCCCCCAGCTCGAGGCACACGAAGACCAGGACCACAATTCCCAAAATCAGCTCGGCCACCGTCACACCGCCGAAGGTGTAGGTGATGGCCAACAGGGGAAAGGACAGGAAGACGAACGACAGCACGGGAGTCATTCGGCTCAGATATTTTTGCAGGATGATTTGCCACGGCGTGAGCGGGCTCAGCAGGAGCAGCACCAACGTTTCGCGCTGTCGTTCGGCGGCGATCGCTCCCGCTGTCATCAGCGGAATCACCAGGTACATCGCCAGGATTTGTAGGGCCAACAAGATGGCGAAGTAGGTCGCACCACGCCCCAGGGTCTGCCGTGCGGATGCTCCGATTCCCAGGTTCGCGTAGAAGAGGAGACCGGACGAGACGAAGAGCACCAGTCCGTACACAAAGCGAATGATGTACGTTCGCCGTTGCGCGGCCAGCTCCGTCAGATCTTTGACCAGCACCGGCAGGCGGAGCGTTGTCAGAGGCAGCCGGCGCAAGACAGACATCACGCGGTCTTGCCCTCGGTCAGCTTGATGAACGCCGTTTCCAGCTCGAGCGATTCCGGCTGAAACATCCGCACGCTCGCGCCGATCGAGCGCAATTCCTCGAGCAGCGCCTCGGGGGGTATCGCTTCCGACCGCACGCGAATCGACAGACGATCTCCCCGCGATTCGACACTTTCCACGCCGCGAATTCTCCGCGCGCGCAGCGTTAGTTCTTCCGACGGATTGACCACTTGGGCGTGCACCAGCTGCATCAGCCCCAGGCGACGGTTGATCTCCTCGAGCGGGCCTTCGAACACGAGCTCTCCCGCCTCGAGGATGCCGATCTGCGAACAGAGCTGCGACAGTTCGTGCAAGATGTGGCTGGAGATCAGGATCGTTTTGCCCATCCGCGCGAGCTCTTTGAGGATTTCGCGGATCTCAATTCGGGCCCGGGGATCGAGGCCGCTGGCGGGCTCATCGAGCAACAACAGATCGGGATCGTGCAACAGGACACGGGCCAGGCCCAACCGCTGCTGCATGCCCCGCGACAGGGCGACAACTTGCGAATCGATCTTGTGGGCCAGATCGGTGAGCGCGAGCAGGTCGTCGATCAATCGAGCGCGGTTGGCTTCAGGCAGGTCATAGGCGGCCGCAAAGAAGTGCAGGTATTCACGGACGCTGAGGTCCTCGTACAGGCCAACCGAATCGGGCAAGTAGCCCATCTTGCGGCGAATCTTGATGGGGTCGGAGCGGACTTCAATGCCATCGATCCTGGCCCAACCCGCGAACGGTTCCTGGAGCGTCGCGAGCACGCGGATCGTCGACGATTTTCCCGCGCCGTTGGGTCCAATGAAGCCAAACACTCCGCCGCGAGGGATCGAGAACGAGATGCCCCGCACCGCCTCGAGCGGTCCGTACTTCACCCACAGGTTGAAGATTTCCACCATGGGCGGCGGGCCGCTCTCCTTTGGAGAGCCATCGCGCGGGTCGCCGTTGCTGGGGCCGCTCGTGTCGTTCATTTGTAGAGCTTTCCCGCTGAACCCTTCGGCGGCAGTGCTCCTTGCGCGGCGGATTTTCGCACGACGTGCCGGAAGACGATCAGCTCCTTGTCGCGAACGGTGGCGGCGTGAACGAGCCAAGTCTGCGTTTCCGCGTCATCGAGCGCGGCCAGATCTTCGAGATCCCCGGCCCCGTTGGGGGAAACGCCAAACAGGATCGCCAGCAGACTGCGGTCGCGCCGCCGCCCCAGGCTGGCCATGACCTTGCCCCACTGATCAAAGTGGTCTACTCCTTCCGACACAGTTGCGGGGAAGGGGATCTCAACCTCCTGCTTGCCGTTTGCGAACAGAAGCGCGCACTGCGGCAGGGCGCTACGCAGGCTGTTGATGGCCGCAAAACGGCCGGATTCCGTGCCGAGATCGAGCCGATCCAGCGCCGCCCAGTTGATCTTCGGGATTTCGATGTCCGACCCGGCTTGCGTCTGACGGTGCATGGCGGGCGACCACTGCCGCGAAAGCCAGGTCACGGTGAATGCAGAGGGCAACAGGCCTTCGTAAGTCGTGTCGTCCTCCGAACGCACCGGCAGCTCGTCGATCGGGTCGGTTGGCGGCTGTGTGAGAGAGGTCGTCTGCGCGGGTTGCATCTCGGTCTTAGCGAAGAGCCCGTCGCGGATATCCGCAGTGAGCGTGTGAGTGTCGGCCGTGATGACGTGCACCAGACGCGACGTGCGGAGTGCTCGGCCCGCGTGGCCGACGTCGACGATCACGAGCGCTCCGCGATGATCGGTGTTGCCGCTGTAGTAGCCGGCGACCGAGACCGTCAGCGCGGTGAACAAGAGCGACACGCACGGGAAGACAATCCAGGTGTAGCGCCTGCGGCGGAGCCAACCCAGGATCACGTAATCAGCGGGCGCGACGACGACGAGAAACGACACCAGGATCCCGAGCACAACTCCGAAGGGGACAACCCGCACAGTTGCCGGGAACAGTAAATCGCGAAGTGCGTCGGCCGCCGCGGGCTCCTCGGACTTCAAACTGCCTGGGTCGCCGTACAGCGTGTACGTCAGGTCGCGGGTGGCGAACACCCCATTCGGCGCGGAGATCTTGGGCGCGCGGGACGTCCCGTTGAGCGGGCGTGAGGGCCTGACCGGACTGACCGGCGCGGGCATAACCCAGGTCCCCCCAGCTACGATTTTGTCGATCTGTTCCGAGCGCACGTTCCACAAGAAAGTGACCGCCCGAATCCATTCATCGCGAATTGCGACGGGTAGCGAGCCCTTGGGGACGAAGGGCGGCGGCGAACGCAGAATCAAGGAACGGCCGAAGCCATACCGCGTGGCACTTAGCCAATCGGCGTGGCCGCTCTCCCACTGGGGCAACCGCCCGAGTGCATCCGTCTCAAAATCCGCGCGTTCCCGACCGATGAGTTTTGCCAAAAAAGCGATGTGGGCTTCGCTGAGCGCTCCGGTCGGAACGACAACAATCCCTCCGCCCGATTCGGTCCACGTCGCCAGGGTCTCGAGTTGCCGCGCCGAGAGCGACGAGAAATGCTGCCCGGCGAGCACGATCACGTCGTACGGATACAGCGCAATCGGATCACCTTGGATCAGGTGCGCATCCAACTCAACGAGAAACGTCGCGAAGTTCTGGCGACTGAGGTTCTTCGGTCGAAACTCGTCGAGCGGCAGGTGCCGAGCCAGCTCACCGGTATGGACTTCGTTTAACCCGGGCGCGGCAATCACGAACTGTCGCATGCCTTTCAGCGGGACGAGCAAATCGTGCGTCCCTAAGTTGAACGTCCGTCGGGTCGCGTTCAAGACGACGCGGACCTTGAACTCCGTCTGGGTTCTCAGGCAGGCCAGCGACGGTAATGAAACGCGCAGGGAAGTTTTCGAATCGGGCGGGAGAGCAATCGGCGTGCTCACAACGCGGAGCTCGATCCGGTCGTCGTCGACGAAAGTGAGCTCCAGAGGCCCCTCGATGACTACGTCCTGAAATGTCGACTCGAATTCCAGCTCGAGCGAGAAGGGGGCACCCGAGCGCATCTCGGGGTGCGCCGACTTGATCCGCATCTCCACCTTGCCCGGCGCCTTATTGAAGGCGCGGGTTTGGGCGACGGCACCGTGCGGCATGAAGCCCACAACGAGGGCTACAACGACCGCGGCAAAAACTGGAACCGGTTTCATCTGCTCGATCTTGCAAGACGCTCTGAACGGGCCGAATTGTCTGCCGAAAGGTGGCTTTCCACGATTTTGTTCGTCGCGATTGGCCGTTGACTCGGGTCGATGTGCATCTCAAGATACAAAAATGTCTCCGCCCGCGTGTGCTAATGCGTGCGGAGGAGCCTCTCTTGTCGGCCCAATGTTCTCCGGCAGATCGCCACGTCATGCCGCTTTCTTTGCAACAGCAGTTTCGCAGTGAATCGCCCGACTTGCCGCGGACGCATCCTGAGTTTGTGCTGCGACTGGTGGAATCTGTGCTCGTGGCGGCCCGCAAAGCCGGAGCAAGCGACATCCACCTGCTGCCAGGCGAAGACGGTCTGGCCATGTCGTGGCGGATCGACGGCGTGCTGCATCCGATCGAAGTGCTGCCCCGCGCGATCGCTCCGAATATCATTGCGCGGCTCAAGGTGGTAGCGCAGCTTTTGACCTATCAGACCGATGTCCCTCAAGAAGGCCGCATTCATCTTTTGGAAGGCAACGCCGAGACACGCGTCAGTACGTTCCCGACGCTGTTCGGCGAAAAGTGCGTGATTCGACTGTTCGCCGGTTCCAATCGTTTCCGACATGTCGATGACCTGGGCTTCGCGGCCGAGTTGTCGTCGAGTTTGAAGTCCATGCTCGCGCGGCGGGGCGGCATGATCCTGATCAGCGGGCCGGCAGGCAGCGGAAAGACCACGTCGATTTACGCGTGCCTGCGAGAAATCACCGAGCGCGAGGAGCACCCGCGGAGCGTGGCGACTCTCGAAGACCCGGTCGAGGCGGTGATGCCGGGCGTCGCGCAGTCGCAGGTGCGGCCCATCGCAGGCTTCGATTACGAAACGGGTCTCAAGTCGCTCTTGCGGCAGGATCCGGAAGTGATCGCCGTCGGAGAAATCCGCGACCGCACGACGGCTCAAGTGGCCGTGCAAGCTGCTCTCACCGGGCACCTGATCCTGACGACGTTTCACGCCGGGAGCGCGGCCGAAGCCCTCAATCGTCTGCTCGAAATGGGGCTGGAACCGTATCAAGTTCGTAGCGCGGTCCTCGCTGTACTCAATCAACGACTGCTGCGCCGACTCTGTGACTGCGCGACCGAGTCGCACGATCCGCAAGATCGGCTCGGCCTGCCGGTCGAGAGAGTGCGCAAAGCGGCCGGTTGCGAAAAGTGCCGAGGGACCGGTTACCAAGGTCGCTTTCTGATCGCGGAATTGCTCATTCCCGAGGCGCACGCCGTCGGCCGGTCGATCCTCGAGCGGGACGACGCAATCGAGCTGGAACAGCGAGCCGTGGCCGCGGGAATGAAGACCCGCTGGCATCGCGCCGCGGACGCCGTCACGTCCGGAATCACAAGCCCGGTGGAAATCCGGCGGGTGCTGGGATTCGGGGCTGCGGACGCCGGTTAGAGCCTCGGAAAGCGATTGCATCGGCGGCTCAAAGTCTGCAAGCCCCCTCTCGGGGGCTACCGACGTGTGAGCACCGAAAAATCTCAGTCCGAATTCTTTGACAGTTCCCCAGCTCGTTGTCGGAGTTTTCGTAAGGTTCTTCCGAGTCGAGTGTGACAAATCGACGCGGTCAAACGAATCACAGAGTGTGCAGACTGAACTTTCTGGAAACGCGGTAATCGCAATGCAGGCTCGGCTCGCACCACGGAATGTCGATAAATTAGCTCCGCCGACGCCTTCCGAGCACGATGTTTTTCTTTCACTGTTGGAATCTCATCAGCGGCCGCTGTTCAAGATTTGTTGGGCCTACGGCCGGACCTCACACGATCGCGATGACTTGTTTCAAGAAATCGTCGGCCAGTTGTGGATGTCATTTGCGAAGTATGACCGCGGTCGCAAGTTCGCGACATGGATGTTCCGCGTGGCGCTCAACGTCGCCATCGATTTTCGGAGGAGACAACAACGGGCCGGAAGGGAAACGGCAACGCTCGACGAGACTGAGTCGACGAATGCGACGGTCCCAACGGGCGACATGCAGAAGCAAGAGCAACTGCACGAGCTACGAGAGCTCTTGGAGCGACAGAGCGAGGCCGACCGCGCGATTCTACTGTTGTATCTGGAAGGGCATTCGCACCGCGAAATCGGTGAGGTGCTGGGGACGAGCGAATCGAACGTCGGCACGCGATTACATCGACTAAAGGCCTCGTTGCGGCAGTCCGTTCAAACGGAGCCCAGCGAGACGAAAGGGACCTAGCAATGCAACTCGAAGAACTTCAGCAACAATGGCAACGGCTCGATCAGAAGCTCGATCGATCTCTGGCGCTCCAAACCGCGTTGCTGCGGCAAACCGGCGTGCAGCCGGTACGTAGCCGAGTCCGTCGTTTCGCGGTTTGGCCGGCGATCGACCTGCTGTTTAGTATCGGCGTGCTGCTGATGGCCGGAGCATTTGTGGGCGATCACTGGCGCGACTTGCAACTGGTATTGCCCGCGCTCGTGGTCGTCGCCGGCGCTGCGGCTTTGGGCGTGAGCAGCATTCTGCAATTGCAACGGGTGGGAGAGCTGGATTGGTGCGGACCGATCGCAGAAATCCAGCGCGGATTGGAAAGGCTGCGGGCCCTCAAGATTCGCCAGTTCAAATGGGTCATCTTGTGTTCGCCGCTCGTCGGTTTCTGTGCACTGATCGTCGGAGCGCACCGCGGGGTCGAGTATTTGACGGCCGATCGAGTGCACATCCTGGATCGGCTCGATCCTGGGTGGGTTGCGGCCAACTACGCGTTCGGCGTGCTGTTTGTGCCAGTGGGTTACTTCATTGCCCGGGCTCTGGCAGCGAGATTTCACCGTCGGAGTTGGTGGCACGCCGCGCTTAATGATCTGTCCGGAAGAAGCCTTAAATCAGCGGCCAGAGAAATCGAGCATTGGGCCAGCTTGTAGGCCCTCCGTTGCGTCCGTGTCCCCTCGGTCTGGCATTTTTTGCGTCGAGAATCCATAATTGCCCGATTCTTCCGGGCGAAAGTTGCTCGACTCTCCGCGATTTCGGGCTGAGCGGAGAGACCTTCCGCGTCGAAATGGACATCGGGCAGTCGTCGGAAGTGTTTGTGTTGGGATTTGGGGTCGATCTGGGCTGTCGAGGGACTATGGCGAAAGAAGAAGCGATTCAAGCAGAGGGCCGAGTGACCGAGGCTCTCGCCAACACGCAATTTCGCGTGCAATTGGATAACGGTCACGAAGTATTGGCACATGTCGCGGGCAAGATGCGGAAGCACTTCATCCGAATTGTGCCCGGCGATCGCGTGATCGTCGAAGTGTCGCCCTACGACCTCAAGCGCGGACGAATCACCTTTCGCGAGCGCTAAGTTCGCGTACTGCGTGGCGCTCAATTCGATTTTTCTCCGCGCGGCGCCGGCTCAGTCTGCATTGCGAATCGATTGCCAATCGGCGCGATCGCTTTCGTGATGCGCAATCTTTTCTGATGGCGGACATGTCCGACTCTTCCGCGTCGTCCAACGATGATCCCTTGCCGCGCGTCCACCTCTTCACCGATGGCGCCTGCCGCGGAAATCCGGGCCCGGGGGGTTGGGCGTACATTCTGCGCCATCCTTCGACCGGGGTCGAAAAAGAGCAGTCGGGCGGCACGCCGGTCACCACGAATAACCAGATGGAGCTGCAAGCGGTGATCGAAGGATTGGCGGCGCTCAAGCGACGCTCGGCCGTCAACGTGTTCACCGATAGCGCCTATGTCGCCAAGGGGGCGATGCAGTGGCTACCAGGTTGGAAGGCGAACGGTTGGCGCCGGCGCGAACGAAGTCGCTGGGCGGAAGTAAAAAACGTCGAGCTGTGGAAACAGCTCGACGAGTTACTCACTCAGCACCAGGTGAAATTCACCACGGTCGCGGGGCACAGCGGTCATCCGGAAAATGAGCGCGTGGACGAACTGGCTGTGGCGGCCGCGCTTCAGCAAGGCGCCCGGTGACGCGCCAGATTGGTCGCATCACCTAAGCGGCCTCGCTGCATGCTGGGTCTACCGCTTGTTCGCGTCTTTCATCGCGCCTTGGATTTTGTCGACGGCCTTTTCGGCCGCCTGCTTCACCTTGCCAGCCGCCTGATCGATTTTGCCCTCTCGGCGCATCTGATCGTTGTCGGCGATCGCACCAGCAGCCTCTTTAACGCGACCCTTAATTTCGTCGGATTTACCGGTCATTTTCTGTCTCCTGAGTTGAGATGCGTGGCTTCATTTACGCAACCAGAGGTTTAGCAAATCCGGTGCCGGCTATTCCCGCACAACGACTTAGGTACGATCGCGGGTGATTTCGGCGTGTTATTGTCCGTTAAAAAGGGGCATACCGCCGCAGCCACCGATTCGACTAGAATGCCCGCGCGCCAAGGACTGGCGATTTTGCAACCAGCTTCACAAGGGGCGTTCGCCTCATCGGCTGGGCTCGCAACGCAGACACTTCTCGCCTCAACTCCGAGAACCTAACACGTCAGGGACGACACGTGAGACTGGGCTTCTACACCTACAGTTACACCGACCGTTTGCGCATGCCGCTGGGACCTTGTCTGCAGCGGATTGCCCGCGCGGGCTATAGCGGGATCGATATCTCGGGCAGCGACGGACCGTCGGCCGATCCTCGATCGGTCTCAGCCGATCTGCGCCGCCAAACTCGGCGGACCGCCGAAAGGTTGGGTCTGCAAGTCGAAGCGGTGATCACGCACGCGCCGCTCAGCGATTCGCTGGTCGACGCTAGCGGAAGTCCCCTCGACCTGGCCGGGACAGTCGACCTGGCGGCGGACGTCGGCGCCGAGGTCGTCACCTTTCACATGGGGGGCTACCCGGCCGGCGTGCCGCGCGGCGAGTTTTGGAAAGCGATTGTGGAGCGAATTCGCGACGCGGCCGATTACGCGGCGGCCCATCGTGTGTTTCTCGCCGTCGACGGAATCTGGCCCGAATGGATCGACGACTCGTCCGACACGCTCGAGCGGCTTTTTCAAGACGTCGGCTCGCCCGTGTTCGGCGTGAATTTCGATCCCTGTTATTTGGTCCTAATGGGGTTGGACCCAGGCGTGTTCGCCGAGCGGTTTGCGAAGCGGATCGTGCACGCGCATCTCAAAGATCACGTGGGCCATTATCCGAAATGGACCCATTTCATTCCCGGCCGAGGAGAGATGGACTACGCCAAGGTCTTTGCGGCACTGCAAAGGATTCGATTCGCGCGCTCCTGCGCGGTCGAATGCTTCACCGAGATGCCGTTCGCCGAGGCCTGCGACGACGGTTATCGAGCAATGATGGCGGCCGCCAAGAAGGCCGACGCGAGATTCGAGGCTTCGGCCTTGGCGCTGGCCATGCCCCGGATCGACCACGTGGCGATCCCGATGCCTTGAAGCGCAGTCAAAAGATCAGACACATCTGGGGATCGTCGAAAACTAATCGGCGATTTTCCAGAGATGTTGATCGCTGCGGACATACACCGCCTTGTCCGCGAGGGCCGGCGTGCCCAGGATGCTTTCCTTGAAATCGTGCTGGCCCGCGATCTTGCCGCGCTCCTTGCCAAGCTCAACGAGCTGAGCGAGCCCCGAGTCGTTGAAGCAGTACATCCGTTCGCCAGCGACGATCGGCGAGGCGTAAAATGTCCCCGTGAGACGCAGCCGCCAGTCGACGTGACCTGTTTTCGCATCGGCGGCAATCAGTACCGGCGCACCGGTGACGCTGTAGACCCGCCCGTTTACGCAGAGCAAACTGGCGTTGGACGGGCCGAGTTGAGGCATGCGCCAACTTTTCGACGGGATGGCCGCCGGGGAAGCGCTCGCCAGGGCGGTCAATCCGTTCGAGGGCACGAAGATCATGCCCGCGCCGGCTCCCGACGACGGGATCGTCGACGCCCCCTCGGTGTAGGTCCAAACCAACTCGCCCGTTTTGGGGCGAATGCCAGTCAGTCCTTTGGAGGACTGCAGGGCCACTACGTCGTGTTCGCGATCGCTCCCGCGCAGAATGATGGGCGACGTCCAGTTGTCTTGGTGTGGCCGATCGAGTTTCCAGCGGGTCTCGCCGGTCTCGATATCGACGCCGATCGCAAATGAGTCATCGTCCGTTTCGATCTGGGCGATCACCGTGTCGGCGACAATCAGGGGAGACGACGCCATCCCTAAACTATTGCTGGCGTTGGGATACTCGTAAGTAAGCCCGCGGAACCACAACAACTTTCCGTCGCGGTCGAGACAGATTAGATCGTTCGTCGAATACAGAGCGACGATTCGCTGGCCGTCGCTGGCCGGGTTCGAGCTGGCGACGGCCATTTTGGGATGGCATTGCGTCCGGCCGGTGGCCCAAAACTGGCGGTCCCAGGCGAGTTTGCCATCGGCTGCTTCAAAGGCCAGGACATGCAAACGATCCTGATTGTGCCCGCTGCTAGCCGTGACGAAAATTCGGTCGCCGACGACAATCGGACCAGAGTTGCCGCGCCCGGGAAGCGGCGCCGACCATGCGGTGCGATCGAGTTTGGCCGGCCCTTCGCCGGTTGCCACGCTGTCGGCATTGTTGCCACGAAATTGCAACCAATCCTCGGCGGACAGATTGCTGGCTAGTGACAGGAAGGAGGCGACCCATAGTCCTGACAGCAGCACACTGCGCGCGGACCGATTCGTTGGCCGAACGTCGGCGGGAGTGGTTCCCCATGGCATGTTTTATCGGCCTCCAGCAACGGCGGCTTCGCCCGAGCGAATGCCCCGGCCGTTCAAGTCGCAGACACGCAATTGGAACTGGTACATCTGAGCCCAGTCTTCGGTTTGCTCGTTCTGACAGATTTTGAGCAGGATCACGTTTTGGCCAGCCTTCATCGTGACGGGAATGCGGTACTGATCGAGGACCATTCCCCGGTGATATTCATTGCGGGAAAACAGAAGCTGCCCGTTCACCCAGAGCTTCCATGCGTTGTCGGTGCCCAGCCGCAGTTCAACGCGGCGCATGGTCGGACTTTGGAAGCTCGTCAGCAGGTACATAACCGAGCCCTTGTAGTTCTTCACCTGCTTGGCGATATCGACCATGCCGTAGTCGCCGTGGCTTTGCAGCGGTTGCCAACTGACTGCTCCGAGCTGGCCGTCGTATTTGGCATCGAGTTGGATTTCCTTCTCGGGTGGGTAGGCCGTCTCGAGCCCGACCCCTCGCTTGTTGTCAAAGGGGCCGATCGCCGTGTACTGCGTGAGGAATGCAAAATGTTTTAAGATGTCGACCTTTTCGCCGAGCTTTTCGAGCGCCTGAGCGATCGTCTTCACCTGGTCGTCATCGAGCGCGCCGCTGAGCGCTTCGCGATACACCTTGATGGCCTGAGTTTTGTCCCGCTTCGCATCGATCTTCTCAGCGTCACGAATCCGCAAGGCGACGGCGTCTCGCCGGAATTCTTCGGCCCGATCGAGCAGCATGGTCGGAATCAAACGCGCCGAGGCGGTCGGATCAACCTTGATCAGCCATTCGTAAGCCAAGCGACGGCCGTGGGAATTGTGCGAAGTCTCCCGGACAAAGGCCTCGAGTTGCTCCTTGGGCAGCGGCTGTTTGAGACTGACGGCGCGGTCGGCCACGGTCTCGAACGCGTTCCGCAGCCAGTTTTCTGCGAGAGGAGTCGCCTGGTCGATCGCTTTCAGAATGGCCGGAAGATTCGAAGCGTCAGCCGCTACGAGGATCCGCATGGCTCGCTGGGCATCTTCGTGGCCGGCGCCTTGCTTATCGACGGACCGAATCGTCGTCAGCGATTTCTCGATGCCGGGGGAAGGGTGATCGTTGGGCGCGGCCGGGACGCGATCAATCGGGCCGCAAACAATCAGACTCAGGACAACGACAGAACCGGCCAGAGCCAACGCTCGAGCCGATCGGGACCACGTTCTCATGCTCATCCTCGCAGGCACGACCGCGCAGACCCAGGGCGCATCCGGGCCAGCGAAATGGAAGTCTCAGGGATATTTTCCCGGCGCCGAATTGTCAACGCCTGCCGGAAAAGAGCAGAGCCGCGTGGCCCTCGAATCACGGCAAGAGCGGGGACGTCGCGCCGAGCGAGGCGGGCTGAATCCGGGCTGCAGGTAACGGCAGCAGGTCGCCCCTAGGAACGATCAACCGCTGTTCGAGCCAGTCGAGCATGTCCGCCAGCGTATTGGACCAGTCGATCTCGTTGAGCAGCTCGTGATAGTGATCCGGAAACATGCGCAGTGACTTGTCCTCGCTCCCCACGCGCTGGAGCCAGCCCTGGGGGGCCGCCGGATCAACGATCAGATCAGCTCCCGCCTGCATCACCAATACGGGACACGAAATCTGCTCGGCCAAGTCCCACACAGATCGCAACGCCTGCCGCATGGCGAAATACCAGGCGGCCGTCACCGATTCGCGGATGAGCGGATCGGCGTCGCCCCGTGTGAGGGCCTCCTGGTTGCGCGTCGAATCTTCACGTTTGGTCCGCTTGCGGAAGCGGCTGCGGGGTCGCACGAGCGAGAGCAGCCGCGCCAGTGCCACGGTAAACGGCGAAATGCGCACGCGGACGCCGAGTAGGGGCGAAAGCAGGGCCAGTGCGGAGACGCAGTGCGGAAATTGCTGGACGAAGCGGGCGGAGATCAGCCCGCCCATGCTGTGCCCGACCAAAACCGTGGTCTGCGAACGCAAGCCGATGGAGTCGATAATTCGCTTGAGGTCGGTGACGTATTCCGAGAAGTCGTTGACGTGGATCGGGTCTCCCCCGGATCGACCGTGCCCCCTGAGGTCGGGCACGACGACGTTCCACCCCCGGGCGACCATCGACTCGGCCACGTGCTGGTAGCACTGGCCGTGCTCGGACATCCCGTGAACAAGGATCACCGAGCGGTCGGCGTCCCGCGAAAGGGGCTCAAATCGACGGACGAACAGAGCGACCCCGTCATCCGCCTTCAGAAAGGCTTCTTCGAACCTCATAGATCCCAGCCGTGCGTTTTGAGCGACACGGACCGGATGGCGCCGTCCGTCCCAGGGACGGCTCACACGGACCGCTTCGCCGTTGCAGTTTTGGAGGGTCTCCGGCCAACCCGGGATCGACCCACCACGAACGGAGCTAAACGCAACGCAAATTCGATTCCGCTACTTAGGTATCGACGTGGTTCGCCTCCCAACCATGCCGATTCTTGGATTTTCGAGCCAAAACTGGCGATCTGCCTCGCCATCCTGAAAGGGGGCCGGTCACAAAGCGGTCGACCCCTGGGCGGCGATTGGCCAGTCGCGAGTCGACGGAACTCTACGGTGAATTAAAGCTCGAGTTTCGCTGTCAGCGCGGCGAGCCGAGGCTTTCGGCAGCCAAAATGGGAGGACACTTAGAAAAAACTCCGTCCGATCAACAAAAATCCGCGCTCTGGACTCTTTCATTGGCCGTGACGCGCGTTATCAATAGGAACTTGCTGCTTCGTCGCTTCATCAAGACTCTGGAGTGACCGATAGAACGGGGGCTCGACCGGCGGCGAGTGCCACTTTCCCCGGAGTTCTAAAAACCCAGTGCCTCAACGAGGAACGCGCATGGCCACCAAGAAAAAGGCGAAGAAAACCAAGGCCCCTAAGGCGAAAGCCAAGGCGGCCAAGGGCAAGAAAAAAGCCCCGAAGAAAGCCCCTATGGCCAGTATGGCTCGCAAAAAGAGCGCGGGCAAGAAAACTGCCGCCAAAAAAGCGGCGCCAAAGAAGTCCGCAACCAAAAAGCCGGCCGCCAAGAAGCCACCCATGGCCGCCGCGAAAAAAGCGAAGCCGGCCACCAAGACGGTTGCCACGAAGAAGCCCGTGACGCCGATGCCGTCCCACCCCGCTCCGACTCACACGCCGGCTCCGGCACCTACTCCCGCTCCTTATACGCCGCCTGCTCCCGCCCCCATGCATGAGCCCTACGATTCGGAGCCCGATGACGGATCGCTCTTCGGCTCAAGCGACCGTTGGGAATAGACGCTCTGGGAAAACGCTGGGGGGGAAATCCGAAGCACGAGTGGCTCAACAACCATTCGTGCTTCGCCAAGGGCCCACTGTTAGCGGGCCAACTGCTAGCGCTTGTAAGTATCCAGCTTCTGATAGGGCGGTGAGAGAGCCAGCACGGCCAGGGCTGTGGAATACACCTCCCCATATCCTGTGTCTGACGCGAACGATTCGGGATCCCACGAGCCATCCGTGTGCTGGTTCTCCGCGAGCACGTGCAGCAGCCGCGGATAGAACTCGCGAAAATCGGAACCACCCAGCAGGCCCATCGCCTGGCTGCAGTAAAACGCGCTGTAGTGGTAGCGGTCGCCCGGAGGCGAAGAGAGGTTGTACTGCTCGAACGGATGCTGGTGGATCCAGCTCGCGGCATCCATCACTTGTTGGCTCACCGGTTCTCCGCCCAGGAGCAGGCAGAGGATGCCGCCGCCGACCGTGGCCCGTGTGCAATGACGTCGTGCCGGCTCGGTCAGCACGTAGACAAAACCGCCCAGTTTCTTGTTAAAGGTTCGATGCACGAACCGCAGTCCTGATTTCACCCACGAGTCAGGCACCTTAAATCCCGATTTCTTGGCCGAATGCAGGAACATGATGTTCCAGGCTGTTACCGAGAGATCCGAATCGTTGCGCTGGTTCGACTCGATGTAACGCCAGCCCCCGGTCTCGCCGGCGACGACTTTGGGCCGCGTCTGCTGCGTATGCGTAAATGAGAGTGCTTTGCGGACGGCCCGTTCGACCCGATCGTGACGTTCCGTATCGCGACGGACATCCTGAGATTCGCGGTTCTGGGCCCGATACTTCAGTCGGCCGGTGAAGGGAAAAACGTCGGCGAGGGCTGTCCCGCAGATGCCATGGGTGTAGGCGGCCGCCCGGGTCCAAAAGAAGGACTCGCTCGACGACTCGGGGGTGATAGCACCGGTTTCCTGGTCTTGGAAGCCCAGGATGAAGTCGATGGCCTTCTCCAATGCCGACCCATATTGCCCCTCGCCAGGCCGATGCCCGCGTGACAGGAACGCCATGATGCACAGCCCGGTGACCGCCGGACGTGCCATGTTAGCGACTTGAAAGGAACCGTCCGCGTTCTGATGGTTGGCGAGATATTCGAGCGCGTGATCGACCGTGCGGTCGAGGAGCTGCTTTTCGTTCGGATCCAGAGGCAGCCGTTCCACAGCCAATGGCTCGGGACGGATCGCACGAATCGGCTCTCGCTGCGACTTTGCCGAGCGTTGAGCGGCTGCGCCCGGCTCGCGGGAAATCAACGCCAGGCACATGCCTAGACCCAGCATGAATCCACGAGACAAAAATCCACGACGGCGGCGCGTCCGGCGCGCTCCGACGGCCATCATCCGCATGTCCGCCCCTCAAGTAGCCCGCAGCCCAGCTCTTTGAGGATATCGGCGGCGGGGTCGACAAGCCAGCGCGGATCCAATGGCAATTTTTCAGCGAGCATCGCGGGCAGTCTCATCGCTCGGCTGATTGCACGTGTTGGGACCGGCGATTAGTTTGGAGGGCGGAACCGGAGCCTCGCTTGACGGCCGGCAGGACCCCTCCGACGGCTTTCCCGCCGCTTTTCTCACCGAGTTTCCATGCAAAATCTTCGTCGCGTAGCCGCTTGTCTGCTTTGGATTTGTCTTCCGGGGGCGTGCCTGACCTGCGGTGTGGCCAACCCGGTTGGCGCGGCTGAGAACTTTGACCTGAGCGGGGCGATCGTCGTTGTTCCCAAGAACTTGGCCGGCCCGCAGGCCCAAGCGGTGCGGATGCTCATCGAGGAGGTCGAAAAACGGTCGCAAGTGCGCTGGACGCAAGCCGACGTTTGGCCCGAGCAGGCGGCGGCAATCGTTCTGGTCGGCCCGGCCGCGTTCGTCGATACCTCGGTCCAAGAACATGGCTTGCCCGACGCCCGCCGGAGCGGTTTCGATGGCATTGAGGGGTATCGGTTGAGAGTCATCGATGCCAAGCCGCCCGTCGTCGTGGTGGCCGGGAACGATTCGCGCGGAGTGTTGTTCGGTGTCGGACGTTTGTTGCGTGAGCTGCGGATCGCCAAGCGGCACATCGTCGTTCCAGGATTGCTGAACATTGCGACTGCTCCGAAGTATCCGTTGCGCGGACACCAACTCGGCTATCGCCCCAAGACCAACTCGTACGACGCCTGGTCGGTGCCGATGTGGGAACAATACATCCGCGACTTGGCTGTCTTCGGCACCAACGCCGTCGAGCTGCTGCCTCCCCGCACCGATGACGCGGCCGACAGCCCGCATTTTCCGCTGCCACCAATGCGGATGATGGTTGAGATGTCGCGGCTGTTGGATCAGTACGGAATCGACGTTTGGGTCTGGTACCCGGCGATGGATGCCGACTATTCCAAACCCGCGACCGTTCAGGCCGCCCTCGACGAGTGGGCGAGTGTCATCAAGCAATTGCCGCGAGTCGACGCTGTGTTCGTCCCCGGCGGCGATCCGGGGCACACCGACCCGGCCATTCTGATGCCCTTCCTGGAGAAACAGACGGTCAACCTCCGCCGGTTTCACCCGCATCTCCAGATGTGGGTGTCGCCCCAGTCCTTCAACCAGAAATGGCTCGACACGTTCATCTCGTATTTGAAGGAGAAGCAGCCGGATTGGTTGAGCGGCGTCGTCTACGGCCCGCAGGTTCGCATCTCGCTGCCCAAGCTGCGTGCCCTCGTTCCGAAGAAGTATCCGATCCGCCGCTACCCCGACATCACTCACTCCCGGCAGTGCCAGTATCCGGTTCCCGATTGGGATCTTGCCTATGCCAGCACCGAGAGTCGTGAAGTGATCAACCCGCGGCCGCGGGACGAGGCGCAGATCTTTCGCGGATTGTCGCGTGAATCGATCGGTTTCATCAGCTACTCCGAGGGCTGCAACGACGACGTGAACAAGTTCGTATGGAGCGGCCTCGGTTGGGACCCCGACGTGCCGGTGGTCGAGATCCTGCGGCAATACTCTCGCTACTTTCTGAACGATTCGCTCGCGGACGATTTCGCCCACGGACTCTTGGCCCTCGAGCAGAATTGGAAAGGGCCCCTGTTGACGAATCACGGCGTGCTGACCACGTTCGAGCAATTTCGCGCGATGGAGAAGTCGGCTCCTCCCTCGATCTCCGAAAACTGGCGTTTTCAGCAAGCCCTCTATCGGGCCTATTACGACGCCTTCCTCTATCACCGCCTGATGGAGGAAACGAGCTTGGAAGAACGAGCCCTGTCGAAACTGCGCCAGGCGCGGGCTTCCGGGCCGCTGGTCGCGCTGGACGAGGCCGAAAAACTGCTCGACGAGTCCGTCGCTCATCCGCCGGCTCCCGACCTGCGGGCGCGCGTGTTCGAACTGGGCGACATGCTGTTTCAAAGTATCCGCATGCAATTGAGCGTCGAGCGGCACAAAGCCATCGCCGTCGACCGCGGCGCCACTCTCGACACCATCGACGAACCGCTCAACAACCGACTCTGGCTCAAACGGCGGTTCGGCGAGATTCGGAGACTCAGCAGCGAACCGGATCAACTTCGTGAGATCGCGACGATCGTGAACTGGACCGATCCGGGGCCCGGCGGATTCTACGACGATCTGGGAAACACCGCGCGGCAGCCACACCTGGTCCGCGGCGTCGGTCTGGCGGGCGATCCGGGTTTCTTCGAGACGCCCCGCGTCGGCTTTATCACCGGCAGGCGTTTCGCCTCGCGCTATCCGATCTCTTGGTGGAACAATATGGAGGCGCTTTACGATGCTCCTCTGCGATTGCACTATGACGAACTCGACCCCCGCGCGAGTTACTCGGTTCGGATCGCCTACGCGGGCGATGCGCCGAGCGTCAAAATTCGCCTGTTGGCTGACGAGAAGTACGTGGTGCACCCGGAAATGGTGAAGCCTCGTCCGTCCACGCCGGTTGAATTCGACGTGCCTCGCGAAGCCACGCGCGACGGGCACCTCACGCTCACCTGGTATCGCGAAGCCGGACTCGGCGGTAACGGTCGCGGGAACGCCGTGGCCGAAGTCTGGTTGATCAAGAAGCGGCCCGCGATGCCCCCAGCCGCCGTGGACGAGCCTTGAGCACCGCGGCCGATCACGTGACTGGACCCAACGAGCGGGCAGCGTCGAAACCAGCGCCGTCCGCTCCGCGGCGGTCTCGCGGCCGCACCTGGCTGTTGCGTGGCTTGGCGCTGCTGGTTGCCTGGGGACTGGCCGAACTCATCTCCTTCGTCGCTCTCCTGTTTCTCGCGGGCGGCATGGCCGGGAGTTGGCGGGAACTGAATAACACGGCCGCCTTGCAGATGGATTTTGACGATCCGCTCGCGGCGGAGGACTCGGTTCATCCGTATTTTGGCTTTGTCCGCCGCCCGAAGGAGCCACCTGATCCCGCGGCCCTTCCCATCAATGGCTTTGGCTTCGTCGATTCCAAATCGCCGATTCAACACCGCGAAAAAGGCAAAGTTATCGTCGGCATGCTCGGGGGCTCGCTCGCGGAAGAGTTTTGCGAGTCGAGTCTCCCCGAATTCGAGGCCCAACTGCGGAAGTTCCCGCGGTTCGCCGACAAAGAGTTCGTCTTCGTGCGGCTCGCAATCTCGGGCTACAAACAGCCACAGCAAATGCTGGTCGTCAATTATCTCCTGGCTCTCGGTGCCCAATTCGATCTGATCGTGAATATCGACGGCTTCAACGAGTTGGCACTGCCCGTCGTCGAAAACGCCCCCGCCGGCGTTTTCCCGAGCTTCCCCCGCGACTGGGGAGTGCGCGTGCTCGAGCGGCGGGACACGGCCCTGTTGCGGCGGATGGGCGAAGTCGTGTACCTCCAAGAGACCGACCGCGCCTGGGCCCGGCGCTTCGCCGCGCTCCCCTGGTGCTACTCTCCGACCGCCCGGCTGGTGTGGTCAGTCCGGCACGAGTGGCTGTCGCGGGCAATTCTGGCCGGCTATCGCAGCACGATCGACCTTCGCGAAAAACACCGCAGCTTTACCGCCCAAGGGCCATCGGAATCCTTCGCCGACCTGCCGGCGCTCCTCAAACATTGCGTCGGCGTGTGGAAGCGATCCTCGCTCGAGCTGGCCAAAGTCTGCGACGGGGTAGGCATCGAATACTACGACTTCCTGCAGCCCAATCAGTACCTGCCCGGCTCGAAGCCGATGGGTAACGACGAGCGAAGTATGACGGTCGAGGAGAAGTACCCCGCTCGTGCGGCCGTCGAAACCGGTTACCCGATGCTGATCGAAGCCGGCCGCGAGCTATCAGCCGCCGGCGTGCGCTTCCACGACCTGACGCAAATCTTCGCTCACGAAACGCAACCGACCTACCGCGACAACTGCTGCCACCTGAATCCGACCGGCAACGAGCTGCTCGCGGTCGCGATGGCCAAGGCGATCGGCGCCAAGCCTTGATCCGCAAGCCGGCACCTGACGCTCGCAGGATAGCCCGGATCCGAGTCCCGTCCCGCTCTTCTCCAGCCCCAAGGGGGCGCGATTCTAAAGCCCGGGTTGAAGCGTAGCGCAGGCCCGGGATCTCAAATCCGAATTGCGAACCGACCGGGGCCCCAACGGGGCGAGACAAACGCAACCCGCAGTTTTGAGTGTGAGAAACTGTCCGGACCTGAGTCCCGTCCCAACCACCGGGTCACCGGGTCAGATCCCTAGTGAAACTATCTGACCCGACCCGGTGACCAGAATCTGTGCAGTACTGAATCCCGTTTAGCTCCCATCCGAATCTCGACTGCCATTTCTTCTCCCCTCTCCCCACCGCGGGAGAGGGGCCGGAGGTGAGGGGCCTCCACGGGACATAGGGGTCCCATCAGACTTCGAGTCCCGTCCCGCCTTTCGCCCACACCCGACCGCTTTGGATGGGAGAGGGTCGGAGTGAGGGCAGCTCATCGCGTTGTTCGAGTCCCGTCCCCGCTTCTCCAGCCCCAACGGGCGCGATTCTAAAGCCCAGGTCGAAGCGCAGCGCAGGCCCGGGAGCCCTGAGCCCCAATCCCGAACCGACCTCAGTCCCACCGGGGCGAGACAAACGGAACGCGCAGTTTTGAACGTGAGAAAACTGTCCGGACCTGAGTCCCGTCCCAACCACCGGGTCACTGGGTCACACGGGTCAGTTCCCTAGTGAAACTATCTGACCCGACCCGGTGATCAAATTCTGCCCAGCAGGAATGGTGTGCCTGCGGCCGCAAGCGGCCTTGTCGACACCCTACGAATGCGAGTCCCGTCGCATCACCGAAAGTGTCCGGACCTGACTTTTTGGCCCCGCGAGGTCGATCGCAAGGCTTTGAACGGGAGGGCGCAGAGGTCACAGAGGGGCTGAGTTACGGAATGCGTCTTCCCCTCTGCGCTCTCTGTGACCTCCTGCTAATTGCCCTTCTCCCAGATAGGGGAAAGTGTCCGGACCGGATTCTCGGTCCACAAACTACGTGCGTCTTCTTGGTGCCTTCGTCTCTTTGTGGTGAACTCCGGTCCTTCTTTCCGAGTCCCGTCCCACTAGAAAAAGTGTCCGGACCTGACTTTCGACCGGCCGGAGTCGCCTCGCCGAGGCCGCCGGGGATCTTTGTACCCGGCCCGGCGGCGATGCGCACTCTCTCGCTCCCTCGCCCGCCCGCTTCGGGTGGGAGAGGGCTGGGGTGAGGGCCCTGTCCCCAACCAACTCGTGGTCAACTATTCGCGTGGTCAACTACCTAGAGAAAATAGATGACCAGACCACGCCCCCTTTCGATGACATTTCGTTAGCCGTCATTCGCTCCGCCGCTACCAGAGCGCGACGCGAGTTCGCCTCGCCTCCCCCGACTTTGGACTTTGGACCCGCCTTCGGCGGATCTTCGACCTTGGACCTTGGAGCAAAAAATCGACCTTGGACCAAAAAAAGAACTATCTCCATTCAGCCACAAAAATGTGATTCCTCCAAGATCAGTTTTTTCGGAATCCGAGATTGACTCTGCCGATCGACAATCGGTGGACCGACGCTTCAATTCTGATCCAAGGACTGGCAAGCTGCGTTTGGAAACATGCCCACCAACCGGATATTCGCCTGACTCAGGTGCTCAATGGGGAACTCTGAAGTAATTTGCGCCAGCGAGGTCTGCGGCTGCTTCTGGTGTTACGCCATCTTCCCGCCGACAGCGATCGCGCATTGGATGGGCGACGAGGACACGATCCGAACCGGTGAGTGACCGCCATTTGTCCGCACTGTGGCGTCGACACGGTAATCGGGGACTACGAGGGATACGTGATTACGAAGCAATTGCTCAAACGATTGAAACGACACGGTCGGTTGTGAATCTTCCCCGTCGCCGCCAACCGCATTGATTGGGTGATCCGCCTACACACACGCGAAGAGCAGGAACGATCCAATGGCCGAGACAAGGCAGTGCCTAAGATGTGGCGCGGACGATCTCGATTATGGCCGGCTGAGAGACGGTTGGGGCGGAGGGGGATTTTTGTCGTGGCGGAAGGTTCCCTTTGCCATACTCGGCATACCGGAGCCGGTTTCTGCGTATGCGTGTCGCAGGTGCGGTCATCTGGAATTGGTTTTGGACAAGGTGAAGATGGCGGACTAACGAATGGAACGGGTGTACGCTGCGGGCGCGCTGGTGTCCTTTGTCATCGGGCTTGGCTTGACCGACGCAGCCGCAGAAGCATTCTGGCCAGAATGAAACGACGTGACGTGGACACGCTTTGCAGGCGGCATCGCCGGCGTTGTCGTCTTCGTCTTCTCGGTGAGACTTCTCAGGAAAGCCTTACGCGTTCCTCCACCTTGAGCATTGGGAAGGTCGAGGACTAGGGGGCAATCGATGTTCGTTCCGTTCACTGACCGCGTTCGCGACGCGCTGAGAATCGCCGAACAAGAAGCTCGGCGCTTAGAGCACGAGTACGTCGGCACGGAGCACATTCTGCTCGGGCTATTCAAGGCACAACCGAAGTCGGTGTCACCAGACTCTCATACCCGTGGCACTCGCCCCAGCCCCCCGATTACACTAGCCGGCGACGGCACGCCAGCTCAAAATCGCTAAGTGATTGACGCAAGAAAGGCGCGTACGCGTTTTGGCGGAAAGTTACTGACTTGATGCTGACTCGTTTGATTCCCAAAGGCATTTTGCTGGAGTTTCAAATGTCTGAGTCACTTACCTTCGGTGGTCTCACTCGAATCGATTGCAAAGAGCTGGAGGAATTAATGGACAGTAAGGACTTGACATTCGACAAGCGCGCGGTGCGACCCGGAGAATTTGGCGAACTTGGAACCATCGTAGCCACCGTCTTCGCTACAAAGCTAGCAATTGCAGCATTGGCCGCTTGGGCTTCACGTAGACAGAAGCCAATTGACGTTGCGGGTAAGAAGCGGTATGTCTTCAGGCAGAGCGTCAAGATGACGAAGAAGGACGGCACAATGGTGGAAAAGGAGCTCTATTTTGAGGCGGATTCGGAATCCTCGCTCAAGGAGGGAGTTGCGACACAACTCGCTAATGCCTTTGACCTCGACGTCGCAGAAGTCTTGAAGCTTGCGAAAGGCAAGGAATGAGCAGAATCCCGGCGAGCCTCAGAGGTCCGACACCGCCACAGAAAGAGCGTAGTTGGATCGACCCGCTCTCGAACTTGATGTTTTTGCATCAAGTGGACATCGCGAAATCTCTTCCTGAGATCCAGCAGGGCGGGGCCCTTCCGTTGGACACCTTGCAATCATTCTTGCACGAGGTCACGCATCAATGGTGGTTTGACTCACCGGTTGGCGTTTGCTTGGCACTACTTGCGTTGCGCGCCAGGCATCGAGCATTCCTCAAGTTCGGTGATGGCGCAAACGCGCCTCACAAAAGCGACCGGGTAGATTCGTCGGACCCGTTCATACAGGCAACCTTTGAGGACGTCCTGCGGTTGCGACTCGCAACTGAGCTGCTCCGACCGTTAGCCGAGGGTGCCGCTTTATTCTCAGAATTCGATGCTTGGCCAGGCGACTCCCAGGTTATCGCGTCGCCAATGGCCCATATGTCTCGGCTCTTTATCCCTGCCGATTTACTTCTAAGCACGCTGCAAGCCCCGCAGACTGGGCCCGTTGACCCCCTCTCCCTTTTGCAGGAGAAAATCCTAAGAGGGGTTCGCCTTTCACCACCCGTAGTTGAGCGGAAGGCAAATCTTCTTTGTAGTCCTCTGGAAGTGGGTGAAGGCGGCTATCTTGCGGGATATTTGGCTGTGAAAAAAATGGTCGGGCTCGGCCGGGCGCATTCCAAAAGGGCTTGGCACGACACCTTTTTTTGCCTGACATTTCTTCGAGCGTTCTTCTACGAGGATTTGGGCCTCGTCGCAGCGATCCTCTCTCCGGGAACTCCTGAGCAAATCGCAGAAGGTATTGTGGGATACTTCGATGCGCGATGCGCCCAGCTTGGGGTCCTATCTCAGGACGAAAACGAACTTGATGGTGTCCTCGCGCGCTTGGAGGCTGAAATGGTCAACCTGTCTCGGCCGCCTGTGAACCAGCCCCCAACTGACGGGTCAGATGAAGTACCAATCTCCTTTGCCGAATTAGACCGTTTCACTCCGATTTTGACGGGTCCGGAAATCGCGCAAAACGGACGTCGCCTCCTACGCGAGTTGACAAGGACGGTCATGCAACGCCCAACTCATATTTTGGGACCGTACGTCCAGAGAACCGCACATAACCTTCTTGCTAGAAGGCTTCTTATTTCCCTAGGATCGCAGCCAGTTGAGTACGCCTTGGTCGATGGGAAAGAGAGGCGCCTTGTGGCGCAGCACGAGGGGCGCCAACTCTGGAGCGTGGCTTTCAGTCGCGAAATGGCTCTTCGCGAACCTTCAGGTGCTCTGGAACTCTACTACGACCCGACATGTCAAGCTTTATTTGTGGCTCTCACGACCGAGTCGGGAACACTTGCTGTGGAATGGCTGACGGAGGCGCCACCGGACAGACAAGCTCTGATGGCAGAGGTGGACTTTAGCCGAAGTCTCATTGATGCGGAATCGCAATTGCTCAGTGTTATTGTTGATGATGCCCTGGAAAAGGCTTCGTTGGATGAAGTTGTCAACAATTACGTGGCAAAGGTAAACCGAGCCAGCAATGACCAGTATTCGCGATGGCTGTCGACACACCGGCCACGTCATGAAAGCTGCAAGCTGGCAATGGAAGGGGATGGCTTCTGGAGCTTACTCGGCGGAAGGCGAGATCGAATTGAGGCGCTTGCAACGATGAGCTTAGTGGCATCAGCGACTGTGCGCGAAGTAGATGTGGCGAATGCTCTGGCACGCCGCGGCATCGATTGGGAGACGACTGCTGCCACATTCGACCAAATAAAGGAACGTTCCGGCTACCGGCTTTTGATTCGCACCCAGTTAGGTGTAACGAGTAACGTGTGATGAGAAAAGTACAGCGCGAGATCCTGTACGATCTTGCCCCTTCATCTATCAGCCCGGTCGCTGCCATTCCCATGGGTGTGCGATCACTCACGGGCCCTTACGCCAGCACGTCGCGAACCACCGTCCCTTCAACATCCGTCAGCCGAAAATCGCGGCCGCTGTAGCGGTAGGTGAGCCGCGTGTGTTCGAGGCCCATCAGGGCGAGGACAGTGGCGTGCAGGTCGTGAACGCCGACTTTCTTGACTGTGGCCTTGAAGCCGATTTCGTCGGTTTGGCCGTAGGAGACGCCGCCTTTCACGCCGCCGCCGGCCATCCAAGTGGTGAACGCGTGCGGGTTGTGGTCGCGACCCGTGCCGCCTTTTTGCACGATCGGCAGTCGGCCGAATTCGCCGCAGCATAAGACGAGCGTCGAGTCCAAGAGGCCGCGGCCGGCGAGGTCGGTCAATAAGCCGGCAAACGGAATGTCGACCTCGTGGGCGAAGCCGGCGTGGTTTTTGACGATGTCGGTGTGGCCGTCCCAGCTGCGTTCGTTTTCCATGCCGCCGCTATAGATCTGCACGAACCGCACGCCGCGCTCGACCAGCCGCCGGGCGATCAAGCATTGCCGGGCGATGTGGGCACACTTCGGATTGTCGAGGCCGTAGAGTTTTTGCGTCGCCAAAGATTCGCGCTCGAGGTCGAGACACTCGGGAGCCGCCATCTGCATGCGGTAGGCGAGCTCGAAACTTTCGATGCGTGCCGCCAGTTCAGAATCGTCGGGCGTTTGGGCGAGGTGCCGTTGGTTGAGTTTTTTGAGCAGGTCAAGCTGCGAGCGTTGCTCGCGATCGGAGACGCCCTTCGGTGGATACAAGTTGTCGATCGGGGCGCCCTTCGGCTTGAGCACGGTTCCCTGATAGATGCTCGGCAAGAAGCCCGAGCCCCAGTTCGACGCGTTTCCCTTGGGCAGGCCACGGCCGAGCGTGTCGTACATCGTCACGAAGCCGGGCAGGCTGCGGTTCTCGCTGCCCAGGCCGTAAGTGACCCACGAGCCGACGCAGGGGAAACCCATCCGCGACATGCCAGTGTTCATCATGAACAGGGCGGGCGAATGGTTGTTCGACGTCGTCCAACACGAATGGAGGAAGGCCATCTTGTCGACGTGCTTTGCGGTGTTCGGAAAAATCTCCGAGGCCCATTTGCCGCAGTCGCCGTACTGCCGGAAACGAAATGGCGATTTCATCACGGGGCCGACCTGGTCGGTGAAGAAGCCGGTGTTCTTGTCGAAGCCGGGCAGGGCTTGGCCGTCGCGGCGGGCCAGCTCGGGCTTGTAGTCCCAGGTATCGACCTGGCTCGGACCGCCATTCATGAACAACCAGATGACGGACTTCGCCTTCGCCGGAAAGTGCCCGTCGTGCGGAGCCAGAGGATTGCGCGGATCGACGGTCGAGCCGGCGGCCGTGCCGAGCAGTCCCTGATCCTGCAGCAAACCCGCGAGTGCGAGCATCCCCATTCCGCCGCCGGCTCGCGACAAAAACTCGCGACGCGACGAGAAAACTGGATTCGGCGGAGCGAAGAAACGGGGCAGAGTTTGCATGGTTGATCGAACTAAATGAAGGTGGGCGCGATCCTCGTTTGTGTGCACTGCTGAGACGTCTTCGGCTCAGCAGTGCGTCTTTCGTGTCGGGCGTTTTTGAAGACACTGCTGAGGCAAGCTCAGTCAGTGGCACACAGACTTAACAAGACAAATTCAGGCCCCGGCGCAATAGATCAGTCCACGTAAACAAATTCGTTCAGACACATCAGCACCTGACAGAAGTCCAAGAGCGCGGCCTCGCGAGCGTGTGTGCTGCCTCCGGCCGCCTTCGAGTCTGCGGCGTGCAACGCGCGTTGTTGTTCAATGAACGTGATGGAATCCTCTAACTCCTCCGGACGCGGATCGCGGCAGAGGGCCATCCGGTAGCCATTGCGAACCGCTTCGGCGGGCGAACGGTCGAGAGCCGGTAGCAGTCGGGCGGCAAAGGCTCGCGCATCCGCGCGGACGTTTGCATTGTTAAGTAGCAACAAGGCCTGCGGCGCGATCGTCGTCGAAGGGCGATCACCCATGCTGCTCAGCGCCTCCGGCGCGTCGAAGACCTGCATCATCGCCACCAGTTCGCTGCGTTTCACCGTGAAATAGATGCTGCGACGGCGCTGGGCCTCGTCGAGCGAGCCCGGGCCGAACATCCGTTCGTCGAGCCGATTTCCGCAGGCCAAGAGCGCGTCGCGGACGACTTCGCCTTCCAAGCGGCGTTTCTCATGCCGCCAGAAGTAGCGGTTGAGCGGATCGAGGCTTTCTTTCGCGCGGTCGGCCTCGCCGCTTTCACGGTACGCAGCGCTGGTGAGGATCAGCCGGTGGATCGGTTTGAGCTGCCAGTTGTGCCGAATCAATTCTGCTGCCAGCCAATCGAGCAGCTCGGGGTGCGAGGGGCGCTCGCCCCGCGTGCCGAAATCGTTCGGCGTCGCGACGATGCCGTGCCCAAAGTGATGCTGCCACAGCCGATTCACAATCACCCGCGCGACGAGTTGCCCGGCTCCCGCTTGGGTATCGGTGAGCCAGTCGGCGAGGGCCGTGCGTCGGTAGGATGTTCGCGAACCCTTCGGCGGTTCGGCTGGCCAGTGTTTTGGACCGTCGGGCGAGCGCATCAAGACTTGGAGGAAGCCCAGCGGCGCGGCTCCCTGTTTTTGGTTCACGTCACCCCGTCCGAGGAAAAAGGTTTCCTTGAAGAAATCGTCGCCCTGCGTGTGCAGACGAACGGGGGGCAAGCCTTCGCTAGCGATCAGCGCCTTCACCGGCTTGAGATCGGTTGGCCGGGGCTGAAGATCGACTTCGGTGCGAACCGTCGTCGTGAAGGCCGACAGCAGCCGATAGTAGTCGGCCTGCGGAATCGGATCGAATTTGTGGTCGTGACACCGCGCGCAGCCGACCGACAGACCGAGGATGGCGTTGCCCGTCGTGGCGAGCATGTCGTCGAGTTCGTCGTAGCGCTGTTTTTCGACTTCGTTCTTCGTGATCTGCGTGCTGTGGACGCCAGCGGCCAGAAAACCGGTTGCCATCAGGGCCATGCTGTCGTGCGGAGCGAATTCGTCGCCCGCCAACTGCCAGCGAACAAACGTGTCGTAGGGCAGGTCTTCGTTGAAGGCGCGGAT
>DASRXU010000094.1:0-33699 GCA_035687365.1 Planctomycetaceae bacterium
CAACACGGTCTGATCGCCGACGCGTTCAGCCCGCATCGAAAAGGTGCCGGACTGATTGATCGTTCCGCCGATGACAGAATCTCCGGCCGCCTTGGCAACCGGCAATGATTCGCCGGTGAGCAGCGATTGGTCGATCGTTGATGCTCCGTCAGCCACCACGCCATCGACGGGAACTTTGTCGCCCGGCCGCACGCGCAACAGTTCGCCCGGCATCACCTGGCTGAGCGGAACCTCGATCTCGCGATCGCCGTCGATCCGTCGCGCGACGGGGGGCGCGAGAGCGAACAGTTCGCGAATCGCTGCTGTCGTCCGGCCGCGGGCCCGCACCTCGAGCACCTGCCCCAACAGCACGAGCACCGTGATCGTCGCAGCCGATTCGAAGTACAGATGGCCGCCGGCAGCCATGCCTTCGTGCGCGGATGGACTGGTCGTGCGAACCATCAACTCGACGAGGCTGTACCCATACGACGCGAGCACGCCCATCGCAATCAGCGTGAACATATTGAGATGACGGCTGACGACCGAGCGGGCGCCGCGCGTCAGGAAAGACCAACCGCACCAAAACACTATCGGCGTGGCCAGCAGCAATTCGAGCCAGCCGGAAATCGCCGGGTCGAGCCAGCGATCGGTCGGCAATCCCGTCATTCCCAGCATGTCCCACACGACGAGCGGCGCTGCGAGGGCCAGACCGATCCAGAACCGGCGACTCATGTCGATCAGTTCGGCATCGTCGTCGGGCGGACTCTCGCCGGCAGTCAGCCGTGGGACGAGGGCCATGCCGCAAATCGGACAGTGACCCGGTCCGATCTGCTCGACTCCCTCGTCCATCGGGCAGTAATAGACGCTCTTGTCAGCGCCCGGGGATGGCTTGTCGTTGGCCGGCGGCTGAGCGTGTTGATGCGCACTTGGCGAATGATCGTGCGCGAGGATGCTTTCGAGCGATTCGCCGTCGGCGAGCCGCTGGCGGAACTTGCCGTGGCAATGCTCGCCGCAGAACCAAAAGGTCTGATCCCCGTGAACGGCGGTCAGCGGCGACGACTTGTCGACCTGCATGCCACAAATGGGATCAACGGGCACATCATCCCCCGCAGGTGCCCAGGGCACCCTAGTGCCGCGACGTCCGCTTTCGATTCCCCGACGATCCTTGCCGCGGGACCGCGATCCGGTCGCGTCGACTTATTTGAAATCTATATCCTCGATCTGCGGCAACTCTTCCAGGCGGCGGAGTCCAAACAGTTGCAGAAAGCGAGGCGACGTCCGATAGGTGACTTCCTTTTCCGCGGCGCCGTCTTTCCGCTCGAGGACCACCAGCTCACGCTGCAAGAGTTGTCGCAAGTGCGAGCCGGCCCCCCGTTTGCCGATTTCCTCGATCGACTTTCGCGAAATGGGCTGCCGGTAGGCCACCAACGACAAGACTTCGAGCGTGTCCTGCGAGAGCCGCACTTGTCGCGGCCCAAACCCGTAAACCCGATTTCGCTCAGGCTCGAAATCGGCCCGCAGTACCATACAGTATCCGCCGTCGGTCAAGCGGATCTCGTACGGGCGATTCTGCCGGGCATACCGGTCCCGCAGTTGCTCGATCGCGTTTTCGATGAAGACGGCGTCAAATTCTCCGCGCAACACCGTTCCGATGGCCTTGATCGTCAAAGGCTTGCCGCCCACGAAGAGGAGCGCCTCGAGGACCTGTTCGGCTTCAACGGGTGCTTCTTGGCTACTGACATCGGATTGGACACTCGACGCAGCTCGACTCTCCGCGGCCTGGGCGACACTCGGTGCGACTTGGATTGCGGCGGTCTGTTCTGATCGGTCGGAATCGGTCTCGTTCGTGAGCGCGTCGGTGGCCGCGTTGAGATCGCTCGCAACCGCGTCGACGGCGTCCAGCGCCTGGCGATAGAGACGCTCAATCTCGTCGACGCTCCAACTTTCCTCGGCAGCGCCGCCCGATCCCGTGCTGAGCGACGAATCGTCGGGTGAGTTCATGGTTCGGCTTCCTTGGCCGTTCCGGGCCGCAACACGAGCGCCCGTAAGGTGATCGGACGGGCCGGGGATCATCGCCAACGTCGAACATGGCTGCAATGCCAGTTGCCCGAACCGCCCCGGCTCGCGACGCCCCCCCGTTCGCGACGCCGCCCGCTCGCAAAGCCTAGGCGTCCTTTCGCAGGTGCTGCACCCAAGCCGGCGGGAGGTTGAGAAAAACCCAATCGCGGCGAAAGCCGTGCTGCTGGAGGCGGCCATTCAGAATGCGGTCGAGATCTTTGATACGGGTTCGCTCGGCGCCGCGAGAAACCAGCCCGCGCACCGGGCGCACATACATGTATTCAAAGAACGAAAGCACGCCCCCCGGCGCTAGAAAGTTGAAAAATGCGTCGAGCACGCGGCCCACGAAGGCGGGCGAAAAATTGTTGAACGGCAACCCGGAAACGATGTAGTCGTACGGGCGATCGGATTGAAAGGATTCGATTCCGCAGACATGAATCTCCGCGCGGTCGGCGACCTGCTTAAAGCTCGGCTCGCTTTGGAACCGTTGCTCGAGTCGCCCGGCGAACGCCTCGTTCAGCTCCACCAGATCGAGCCGATCGTCGGCTTTTAGAAGGGTCACGATCTGCCGCGTGACGGCGCCCGTTCCCGGCCCGACTTCCAGAATGCGGGCCGGCCCGCGCGCGGACGAAATATGACGGGTCATCGCACGCGCCAGACGCCGGCTACTCGGGGCGATTGCGCCGGTCGTCTGGAACTGCGTGCGGAATTGACGGAAGAACTCGCGGTGGTCTCGAAGCATCTGCCCATGATAGGCGGGCGGTCAGGCCTCGCCTATCGAGCGGACACACGACTTTAGATGCCGGAGCCTTGTTTCTCTGCCGGCTTCGTTGGCTCGCTCGGAGTTGTGCTTTCGGGAGCATTCTTGGCGGCGAGCCGCCGATGACGGACCCACGCTTCCAGCTCGGCCTGGTCGAGGAATCCGTCACCGTTCGTGTCGATCTTGGCGAATTGCTTTTTCAAGAACGGAGGAGCCTCTTCCTTTGACAACTTGCCGTCCCCGTCTGTATCGGCCCTTTTCAAGACCTGCGCAAAGTTTCTGTCTTGCTTGCCGCCGGCTCCCTTTTTGTTCATCCGCTTGAGTGGGGCCGCGGGATTGATGACAGGTTCGGACTCAGCGACAGCCGGCGTTTCGGACATTTCCTTGGCGTCCAAAACTCCGTCATGGTTCTTGTCCAAACGGTCAAACAGCTCGTTGGCCTTCGCGAGTTCTTCCCGACTCAGGCGACCGTCGTGGTTGGTGTCGAGCAATTTGGCAAAGGCCGACAGACCTTGCGAGGCTTCGGTCGAGTTCTCGCTCATCTCTTCCGACTTGGACGTCGAGGCCGGAACGAGTCCTTTCTTGGCGGCTTTTTTCGCCGCGTTCTTAGCGGTCTTCTTCGCCGCTTTCTTGGCGTTGCCCGCACCGTTGATGTTGGCGGTCAGCTCTTCGAGCGTCATTTCGCTTTTGCCCAATCGCTCGAACAGGGCCTTGATCCGCGGTCGGTTCTCCACTTCGTCGGCCGTGAGTTTGCCATCCTTGTTCTTGTCGAGCATCTCGAAGATCCGCTTGGGGTCGAGCATGGGCCTGGGCGGCCCTGAGCCGGCGTCGACGCCCGGCGTCTTCGTGATGTCGGTCACCGGCTTCTCGGATTTCTGCATCGCCGCGTCGAACTCTTCGCGGCTCAGCCTGCCATCCTTGTTCGTGTCGCCGATGCGCAGCAGCCGCTCGAAGAACTTGAGCTGCTCCTTCGGAATCTCGGAGACGGTGAGGGTGCCGTCCCCGTTGGTGTCGAGCTTTTTGAACAGCTCATCGGGACTGCTTTCGGCTCCCGCGGAGTCACCAGCACGGACCTGCGCGGCAAGGCTTGCCGACAGCACGAGAGCACAAATTGCGAGCAGATGTTTCATGGCGGATCCCGTCCTCAAGACGTGTCGGTGGTGGCCCGCGGTTCTAGCGGCCCAGGACAAGCTTACGCCGTCGAGCCGGTTTGTCTACGGGTGTCTCTCGAGCGGCAGCCGCGGCTGATATTGAACGGATGCCACGCGCGCTCTACTCATTTCAACCCCAGCCGGGGAACGCAGGTACCGCGCCTTTTGCGGCGTTGGCCGCGGATTGACCTGCACGAGGACGAACGAAAGGGCTGAAAAAGAAAGGCCCGGCTCGCTCCGAAAGAGCAGCCGGGCCTCTTAACGATCAAATTGCCATCAGCTTAAGACAATCGGGGCCAGTTCCGATTACTGGGCCTGGCTCTTCAGCGTAAAGCTCACGAACACGGCTCCGTTCGCGTGGGGAACGCCGTAGCTTCCGGAGGCCGGAAGGTACTTCTTGAGGGCCTCAAATTCGGGCAGCTTCTTGAAATCGATGCCTTCGAAGATTTTGGCCAAAGGCGGGAAAGCAGCCATCGACTCGGCCGCCTTGCCACTCTTGAACATCTCGTAGATCGACTTCATCTGGCTTTCTTGCTCTTGATACCACTGGATCGACGTCTCTTTGGGGAAGTGCTTGGCCAGCTTCTTGTACTTCTCGGAGTCGGCCAGCGGCTTGCGATCCTTGTCACCCAGGATGACTTGCTCGAGACGCGAAACGTCGTTGGAGAACATCAGGTGGTTCTGAATCACCGTCAGACCCATCTCCTTCTCCGAATTGCCGAAGCCCGGAATGCCTTCCAGCGTGTACACGACCTGGCCGCGGAAGTCGCGAGTCTTTACCGGAATGCCTTGCATCTTCGAGACTTTGTCGAGCGCGGCTTTGGCTTTCTTCGAGTCCTTGACTCCCAAAGCGACGAGCAGCCGCATGGCGTCCGGCTTGCTCGCATCGGGAGAGTCCATCGCGACGGTGATCGTGCCATCGAGGTTATCGAGCACGTCCTTCTTGATGTGAATCTGCGGGCCGTTGGCGTCGGTGGCCCATTCGTCGAGTTTCTGACCGGTGAAGCCCGGACCCATGAACTGGTCGATGACACCTTCGACGGCCGAATAAGCCTTGTTGATGTCCCAATTGATGGCGACATAAGCGGTCGAATCTTCGGTCACCCAGCTCGGCGGAGTCTGCTTGGTCGGCGGGAAGTGGAAGACGCTCAGCAGCCCCGACACGGGCTGGTCGACGTAGACCATGATCTTGCTGACCGAGTCATATTCCTCGGTGTCCATGTGGACGGTGCCGCCGATCCCCTTGAGGTTGTTGAGTCCCAACAGGGGCAGCACGGCCATGGCCATGCCGATGCTCTGATCGACCGAATCCGATGATTTGACGAAGGCCTGGACGAGCGTGACGGGGTTCACGTACCACGTGATCACCGACGGCGAGCTCTCTTGCTTGCCCATGTCGACAATCGCCTTGTAGGCGGGCACTTCGGCCAGCGTTTCGGCGTGCTTGCCGCCCCAACGGCGGAGAATGTCTTGCAGGGCCGGCGCGCTCGACGAAGCGATCAGAGTCTCACCCTTGATCGCGTAAGCGACCTGGCTGCCAAACTCGGGCTCTTCGGGCTTGTCGGAATCCTTCTTGTCGTCACCCTTCTCTTTTTCCTTGTCCTTGGTGTAAACGACGATCTGGGTCCCTTCGACGTCGCGTGAGGCTTTCTTGAAGCCGGCCTTGTCCAAGGCCTCGTCGGCGCTTTTCAAAATCGTCTCAACGGTGCTCTTGCTCTTGCCGAAATCGACAATGGCCGCGACGGCCAGTTTCTTGGCATCGGTCGGCAGCAGCACAGCCAGCGAGACCTCGCCGTCGGGAATGGCGAAGATATCGGTCAGTTTGACGCCGATGTGCTTTTGAACTTCGTCGCTGAGTTCGCCCAGCTTCTTATGCACGTCCCCCAGGAAGTCGCTCAGCTTCGGGTCGTGCAGGAGGCGGCCCGAATTGGTTTTGGCAAACCGGGTCTTCAGCTCGTTGACGCTGGGGATGGTCAGGTACAGATACGTGTTCTGCGGGAGCAACCGATCGTTCGGCGCCTTGTCCGCGGCCAACGCCCCGCTGGCCACCAGTCCTAGCGCGAGGGCCAAGCCGGGAATCAGGATCCGGCGGGCTGTCATACGTCTCATGGTCGGGTCCAATCTGGAGGGTGAAATGAGCCTCGATGTCGCCAAAAAAACAGCACACCGTCATCGCCGGCAACCGAGCGGTCGCCACGGCGGCCTATCTCATACTGACCGGGAACGCTCCCGGGTTTCGCAATTCTCGAGAAATCGCCGCGCAACGTCTTGGCGCAGCGGCCAAAAGAGGCGTCCTGAACGCCTGATTTGTAACACCCGCCGCAGACCGTAACAAGTGAGTGCCGTGGCCCGGTTTGAGCCCGGAACTCTGCGGTTTTTCGGTCGAATCGCGACATTTGCGGCCGCGAACCACCTCGTTCGTCCGCCGGCTGGCGGTCTCAACTCTTGGGCGGGGCCTTGGGATTGTGGCGATGCGGGGCGTCGAGGTAGCGGTAGCCCGTGTTCGGATTGTTCTTGTCGAAGGCGAACGAATCCCGATTGGCGAGAAAGTGCTTGAGGTAAGAAACGGGAATCGCGAACCCCAGACCTTCTCCAAAGTTGGACTTCATATTGGTGACGCCGACAACTTCTCCGCGCGAGTTGAAGAGCGGGCCGCCGCTGTTGCCCGGGTTGATTTGAGTCGTGGTCTGAATATAGACGAGACCCTGGAAGCTTCGATTGCGGGTGCTAACGATGCCGCGGGAGACCGATCGCTCCAACCCCAGCGGGTTGCCGATCGCAAACACTTCGTCCCCCTCCTTCTGGTCGTCTCCCGAGGCCAGATAGACTGGCTGGAACCGGAAGTCGGCCTGCTTGGGGATCTCCAACAGCGCCAAATCGAGGAACGGATTGAGGGCGACAATCTTCACGTCGTCGATCCGCCGGCGGACGAATTCGCCGTTGCTGGCGCGGTGAAACATGGTGACGGCAACCCGCGTCTCCCGTTCGATGACGTGGTAATTCGTGATGCAGTAGCCACGCGTGTTGATGATGAAGCCCGAGCCGAGTCCGGCCGGAGTTTGAACCAGCACGACCCCTTCACCATAGGTGGCCGCCAATTCTTTGACCGTTCGCACGGGGAGCCGCGCGCTGAGAAAGCAATCGGTTTCGGCGCCGCTGGCGACCGGCAGGGCATCGCCCCGATGGTTCCGCTTGCTGATCGACGCGGTGGGCACCCGCAGCACATCGAAGCCCAGGTCGAGAAAGAGGGCGTCCGGCTCTTCCTTCAAAACGGGCGCCTCGATTTTCTGCCCGCTCTTGAGTTCGATCAGGTCCCGTTGCACCGGGGGTCCTGCCCAGGCGACCAACCACAGTGACAACCCCTTGAACAACAGAGAATGCAACATAGCCAATTCCTTAGGCCCTGAATGACTGCATGAGCGCGCGGACTTACAGGACCTCCGCGGTCCGTCGCGGCGTCTTCCGCCTTCCGTGACTCAGCCGAAAACTCCCCACTGATTCACAAACGAAAATCCGCGTGGCACGCGTCGCACCGCTTTTGAACTCGCATCAAAGCGTCGGAAAATGTCGGCGCTTCGCCCGACTTGGCCGCGGTCGCCAGGTCGGTTGCCGAACGCGTCAACTCCGTTGCATGCTCCCGATATTTGGGATCCTCCGCGGAATCATAGTGCCCCACGGCGATCACGCGACTCAGCACTGCCAGCATCGCAGCGTCTTCTATTACTTGTCCAGCATCTTTTTTGAGCAGTTGTTCGGCCGGTCCCCCCTTTTTCAAGTGCTGGAAGGAGCGGTCCATGCGCTTCATCAGCGCGCTGCGGTTGGCGACTTGCGAGAAATCGCGGAGCGGCTCTGCCGCGGGAAGTCCCGCGGGCACGTTGCCATCGAGGACATCCATCAATTGATCGGTCGGAGTTTTGGTCGCCTGGAAGGCCGGGCCACCCAAGCCCTTGGCCGCATCGTGGACGCTGGCTGCCAAATCGCGAACGCTGCCCGCATGCTCTTTCCAACTGGCGGCGCCCGACGCTTCTGCCACGATCTCGGCCAGGGCCGCCAGCGTGGCAGCCGAGACGGCGATGTCTTGATAGTGGGTGTTGTACTTGGCCACCGATTGCAGGCCGGCCGTCAGCTCGGTCCGAATGCGTTTCACCTCTCCGTCCAGGGCGTCCGCGTCGATCAGCGTGGACCAATCGGTGCCCGAGCCGGAGGGCTTCGCGGCGCCGGTTGATTTTGTCGCAGCGGTGCCGTTGCCCTTTGGCGCCGAGCTACCCCCGGTTTCGCCGCGGTTCCCCGTGTCGGCAACTGTCGAGGAACCGGGTTTTTCGCTGGCGCCGGCCGCCGTCTTCCCTTTAGAAGGCGCGTCGGTCGATGCACCCTTCGAGCGTCCTTCGGCCGCAACCGCGAGCGGATCGTCATAGAAGACGTCGTACGGAACGTCGCCCAGCCATTTGCGCCCCTGCGCATCAGTGCGCTCGGCGACGGCCTTCTCTCCGTCCGCGAGGGGCTGTTGTGTGCCGGTTGCAGTCGGAGCGCCGGCCGCCGTCGAAGAAGGTGCGGAGCTCGTCGGATGCGAAGCGGAAGGTGCCGGCCCACAGCCCGCCAGCGTCAGCATTGAGAGGGTCAGCCCGGCCAGCGCGACAACTGTCAGCCTCATGGGCGACGACGACACCGCGGCAATCAGCGCGGAGCCCCGCACGACCGTCTGCGATCTATCGATCCCTCGATCGACGGACATTCTTTTTCGCTCGTTTTTTCGGAAAGTCCCTCTGCGATTATCGACTGCCGCCCGCAGGCGTGCAATCGAGAGTTTTCCCTGACCGCGCTGGCCGCTGTCCGCGCGGCCCATTACACTCAGGTTCGCCTCGCCCCGCTCTCCCGCTCCAAACTCCGCTGGTTTCTCGATGTTTTCGCCCTCCCCTCTCTCCCGCAAGGTTCGGTTCGGGCTGAAGCTCGCGCTGGCCGCCCTGTGCGGCTTGGCACTTCACCCCGACGCTTTCGCTCAGGCGCCCTTGCCCGCTCCCAAGGATCAAAAGTCGCTGGCCGAGGAACTCCCTCGAATCCCTCCAGTTTCCGCGGATAAGACCGAGCCCACGTTCCAACTGCAGCACGGATTTCGCCTGGAACTCTTCGCGGCCGAGCCGCAAGTTGCCAGCCCGGTCGACGCCTGCTTCGACGAGAACGGCCGGATGTATGTGGCCGAAATGTGCGATTACCCCTTCTCGTGGGAGCCGACCAAGCTCAATCCGGCCGGCGGCGGCAAGAAGGATGCCGGAGTCGTGCGGCTGCTGGAAGACACCGACGGCGACGGCAAGGCCGACCGCAGCGTGATCTTCGCCGACAAGCTCACCTGGCCGACCTCGGTTTGCTGTTATCGCGGCGGTGTGTTCGTGCTCGCGCCGCCCGACCTGCACTACTTTAAGGACACCGATGGCGACGGCCGGGCCGACGTCCACCAGGTCGTCTTGAGTGGTTTCCGCCGCGACAACGTGCAGGCGGTGGCCAACTGCCTCAAGTGGAGCCTCGATAACCGCATCGTCTTCGCAGCCGGTCGCAACGGCGGCACGCTCGTTCACGACGGCAAAAAGGTTTTCGATATCCGCGGGCAAGACCTGTCGCTCGATCCGGCGACGTTTGCCCTCTCGGCCCTCACCGGCGGCGAACAGTTCGGACTTTGCTTCGACGATTGGGGCAACCGATTCGTGTGCAGCAACAGCAATCACATCGAGCAAGTCGTGCTCGAAGAGCGCTACTTGCGTCGCAACCCCTACTTCGCCGCCTCGAACCCGATTCGCAGCATCGCCAAGGAGGGGCCGGCCGCCCCCGTGTTTCGGAAGAGTCCGCCGGAACCGTGGCGCGTGGTCCGCACGCGGCGTCGTGTTTCCGATCCCGCCATGCTGCGATCGCTGCCTTTCACCGAGCAGTTCGCCGTCGGGTATTTCACGTCGGCCGCCGGCATCACGATTTACCGCGGCGATGCCTATCCGGCCGCCTTCCAGGGCAACGCCTTCATCGGTGACGTCGGCGGCAATCTCGTGCATCGCAAAACGCTGCATCGCGACGGGCCACTGATGCTCGCGCAACGAGCCGACGAAGACACCGAATTCTTGACGTCGACCGATAACTGGTTCCGTCCCGTCAACTTTGTGAATGCGCCGGATGGCACGCTGTACCTGCTCGACATGTACCGCGAAACGATCGAGCATCCCTTCTCGATCCCCGACGACATCAAGGCCCACCTCGATCTGCAAAGCGGCGATAACCGGGGCCGCATCTATCGACTGGTGCCGCCGGGCATTCGGGAGCTGAGGGCCGCTAAGTCCCACACTGCCAAACTCGGCGGACTTGGTTCCGTCGAACTGGTTCGCGAACTCGAATCGACTAATGCCTGGAATCGTGAAACCGCGCAGCGGCTGCTCGTGGAACGACACGATCGGGCGGCGGTCGAGCCACTCGAGCGACTTGTGCGCGAGTCTCAGTCGTCGCTGGGCCGTCTGCACGCCCTCTATACGCTCGACGGCTTGAACGCGCTTTCTGATCGTGATTTACTCACCGCGGTTGCCGATCCCGAACCACGGCTCCGAGCGCATGGCATTCGACTTTCTGAGTCGAGGCTTAAGCACTCGCCCGAGCTGTTGGCGGCCGTCGTCCGACTGACCGACGACCGTGACGGCCTCGTCCGTTTCCAACTCGCACTCTCTTTGGGAGACGCAGAACCGAGTGCCGTCGTCGGTCCTCTCGCTTGTCTCGCACACGGTGCGGCGTCCGACGAGCTCTTGCGAGCGGCGATCCTGACCTCGGCCGGAGCGAATGCCGATGGCATTGTGCTGGAATTGCTGGCGGACAATTCGTTCGTCAACCGCGCCGATGACGCCGGGCTGTTGCGAGATCTGGCGTCGATCGTCGGAGCGCAACCCGACGCCAAGCGCACGGTCTCTGTTTTGAAACGCGTCTTTGCGGCTCAATCGCCTCCGGTTGCTCAGTTGGCACTCTTGCGGGGCGTCGGTGAGGGCTTGTCGCGACGCGGGCTGTCGATCTCGGCCTTGTTGGCGGCCCACTCGGACGATCCGGAACTGAAACGCGCGGCCGACGAATTGTTTGCCAGCGCCGTTCGAGTCGCGCGCGACGCGGCGCAGCCCGCCGCCGATCGTGTCTCGGCCATTCGGTTGCTCACTTTTGCGCCGTATCGACAAGCGGCGGACGTGCTGCCCGAGTTGCTCTCACCTCAAGTTCCCGCCGACCTGCAGACGGAAGCGGTTGCCGCGCTCACCAATCAATCGGATCCGGGCGTCGCCCGTTTGTTGCTCGCCTCCTGGCGAAGTTTGGGCCCCAAGCTGCATCACGAAGTGATCGACGGCCTGGTCCGCAAGGTGGTCTGGTTAAACGAGCTGTTTGCGGCGATCGACGGTCATAAGGTCGGCGCGGGGGAGATCGATCGCGACGTCAAACAGCTGTTGATGAATCATCCGAATGCGACGATCCGCAAGCGGGCCCGCACGGTGTTTGCCGCCGACCGACCCGGCAACGTCACCACAATCTTGAAAACGTATCAGCCCGCGCTTGACCATGCCGCGCGGGCCGATCGGGGTCGCGCCATCTACGAGCGACGCTGCGCGACGTGTCACCGTGCCGGCGATTTTGGGCACGGTGTCGGTCCCGATCTGGCGTCGGTGCAGAACAAGTCGCCGGCCGATTTGCTGGTGGCGATCCTCGATCCCAATCGCGAAGCTCAGCCGAACTACATTTCCTATACGCTGGTGACGCACCAAGGAACGGTGCACACGGGCATTATCGTGGCCGAATCGGCGGCGGGCGTGACGCTACGTCGGGCCGACGCCAAAGAGGACCGGGTCCTGCGCTCCGAGATCGAAGAGCTGGCCTCGACGGGCAAGTCCCTGATGCCCGAGGGACTCGAAAAGGACGTTTTGCCGTCCGAAATGGCCGACCTGATTGCGTTCATCAAGTCGCTGCAACCGCCGCCACGCAAGTAGCCATCAGCGACTCGCGACGGGTCCATCGATCAGCCGTTCCAAACGGAAATCGCGCGACGCTCGGCTGGGGCAAGTTGCGAAGTCTGATACCAGGTGCTTTTCTTTCTGCCCGACTTGGTCTCAAAGATCGCCGAGTAGCGGATGCCGCCGATCAGCACTAGAGCCGAAAAGCCCGCCGTAAGTCCCCAGGCAAACATCCATAATCGCCACGCTCCGGTCGGCAGCCGGCGAATGGTGAATCGCCAAAAGTCGAACGGCTTCATCAGCAGATCGAACGGGCCGTGCTTTTCCATGCTCGGCATGGCAACGAAGAACGTCATGACGTGCGCGGCGGCCGCGGCCATGAGTCCGAGGCTGGCCTGCACCAACGTCCAAACGGCTCGCTCATAGCCGAACTTCGGCAGCTTGAGCGTTTCGAGTGCGGTCAGCACGAGGCACCCTATTACGCCGATCCACAAGACATGGATCCAAAGCGGGATGGTCTTGAGCACGGCGATGTACGACTCGCGCTGCTCCACGTGTCCCGGAAGAAATTGACGGACCTCAGGATCCGGCATCGGAAGCGATCCGGCCATCTGTCCCAATCGGGGATGATAAAAGCAATTCGGACACCAGGAGGAAATTCCCCACGGCTCCGTCGATCCGCACTGCGCGCAGGCTTTGGGTGCTGGCGGCGCGTCGGCTGGTGCCGCGGGCGTGGTGCCGCTTGGCGCAGACTTGGCTTCAGCCGCAGCGGGCGGCTCGAGGACGGCCGTTTGTCCGTTCGCACTCTCCGCAGCCTTATCCTGTCCGGCCGATCCTTTTCCCAGCGACGTCGCAAACAATCCGAGAATCATGGCCAATGCCTCCCCTGGTATGGAGAGGCTAGCCCGCGGTGTGCGAACTGCCGGAGAATTTCGGTGGATGACTTCGCGGCGAGCGGAATCTGGCCCGCGGATTTCCCGAGAACCGACACACAAAGCGCATACGTATTCTGACGGCGGGTGCGGTCGTGAGGGTCGTTCCGGTCGCCCGGCACAATTCCACAGTTTGGCAACGCGGTGGTGAGGGCAGAAATTGTGGCGGCGCACTGCTAGCCGCGCCGCTGGCGGTTCGAGCACGGAGGTCGTCGGCGGGTGCCGTTTCCCAAGCCGACGACTTGTCGTCGGTTCGGAACGACAGCGGAGCTGTCGGCTTGGGAAAAGTGTTGCCGCGGAAACAAACCCTCGCGAATTCGTTCAATCACAGCTTTCTCTGCGCTCACCCACCCGGATATAGACGTCGGATCGTCCGTCGATCACTCGGTCGCCACTTCGGCCGTCAGGGGGATCGAAGAGGCGCCGCCCGTTGTCGTAACCTCGACCGGTACGGTCCAACGGGCGCTGCCCAATTTGCAGAGACCGCCGACGCCGTCGCGACAATAGGTGAACGAGAGGACCACTTCGAGCAGCGCGCGGCCTGACTTGTGCGCCGTGGGAATCGACACGCTCGCTTTGCTGGCGTCCGCCTCGTGCGTGACGTGGTATCGCTTGCTCAATTGATTCTTGGCGATCAGTTCGGTTGGCTCGACCGCGCGCAGGCGGCACGTGATCGGAGCTTCTTTATTGAGCTTGTAGCCGGCGGGAAGTTCAAATGCGAAATCAAAACGCACCGCGTCGCCTGCGACGACTGGCACCGCCGGCAGAGCGGCCGGGGCCGCGCCCTTCACCGCCAACTCGTCGGCGACCTGTTCGTGGGCGGGCGGCGGCGAGAGTCCGTCGATTTCAAAGGGCTGCACGTTTTGCCCAAGTGCGTCGGCGACTTTGAGGGCGTGGTTGTTCGTGTCGGCAATGTAGAGGCGGCCCGCCGCGAACGAGAGGCCGCCGGGTTCCGCGAATTGCGCGGGCTTGAGTGCGTCTCCGCGCGTCCCCGTGCCGAGCAAGGTCTCCGCCGTTCCGCTCGACGGGTCGACAACTTTGATTTTGTGGTTGTAAGAATCAGCCACGTAGAGCCGGCCCGACGCGTACGTGATGCCGAGGGGATGTTGCAATCGTGCGGCGGCCCCCTTGCCATCGACGTCGCCGAAGGCGAACAGCGAACGGCCCCCCTCGAGACCCGAGGTGCCGGCCACTGTCTCGACCGGCCCCGTTGGATCGAGTGGAACACGACGGATGGCGGACCCTTCGCTGTCCGCGACAAACAGAGAGCGCCCGTCGCTCGTCAGTCCGGACGGCTGTGCAAAGGCCGACTCCTCGCGCGCTCCGTCCTGAACGTCTTCGCGACCGGTGCCTGCAAACGGATGAATCGACTCGGTGCCGAAGGGATGTCCCCAAATCTGATGGTCTCCTGCCATCGCCACATACAACACGCCCTTGACGATCGCCAGATCCCAGGGACTGCTGAGGGCCGTCTCGCGCAGGGGTCCGCCTCCACTGCGGCCGGCGGCCTGCTTGCCCGTGCCCGCGAGCGTCGTCACCTTTTTGTGACGCAGATCAAGCGCTCGGATCAAATGATTTTCGGTGTCGGCGACGTACAGTTTCTCCCCATTCAGCGCCATGCCCTGCGGATGATGAAACGTGGCCGTGGCGAACGGGCCATTCTTTTCGCCGATCGCGCCCGTCCCCACCACGTCGAGCAACTTGCCGGCGAGCGTCGAGATCACGATGCGGTTGTGATTGCTGTCGGCGACGAACAGCCGATCGCGCGCCTCGTCCGCCAGCACCTTGCCGGGAAATCGCAGCGGCGTGGCGGCCAGCTTGTGCCGTTCTAGGCCCAAGGCCAGGGGCGCCCGGTCGAGCGTTCCGTTTGCTTCGTGGTAGGCGACCAGCTTGGCGATGTCGGCGTCGAGCGCCGCGCGGTGTCCCTCGCCGGAAAAGGCCTTCACGAATTTGCCTTCGGGATCGATCAGCCCAAGCGTGGGCCAGGAATTGACTCCCGTTCGCCCCCAGACCGCGAGGTCCGAATCGTTGAGAACCGGATGTTCGATGTCGTAGCGGACAATGGCACGGCGAATATTTTCCGAATCCTTTTCGTTTGCGAATTTCGCCGAATGCACGCCGATCACGACGACGTCCCGCGCGTATTTGTGCTCGAGGAATTTCAGATCGGGCAACACGTGCATGCAGTTGATGCAGCAATACGTCCAGAAATCGAGGAGCACGATCTTGCCGCGCAGATCCTTCAACTCGATGGGCCCGGAAACATTCAGCCAGCCGTGGCCGCCGTCAAACAAGTCCGCCGGCACGTCGATCCGCTTCGGGAAGGGATTGGCAATGCCGTGATGTTTGGGCGCCGGCCGTCGCTCGGCTTTCGGTAGTTGGGCGAATGCTCGCTCGGGGCCGCACAGAATGGCCAAACACAGAATGGCCAAACACAGTGGGGCCAATAGAGCGGCGACAAGGCAGAAGCGAATGGCAGAGTGAATCGTAGCGGGTCGCAGAGTGTGCATCGCGTTAGGCCCTCGAAAAGCGCGCGAACCAAGGCCGGCTGCGGCTCCGGCCCTAGCAATATCGTAGCAGCCAGGGCCCGTGGCCGGAAGTTTTTCTGCACGTCTGGGAGGCTGAGAAATAGCTGAAGGGCAGTGCCCTCTCGAGGCGCGGTTGCTGGCGCGAAGGAGACGCTTGGGTTACAATTCTTCGGTCCCAGGAATGGACGCAAACTTTCTTCGAGACGGAGCAGACGCGTGGCCCGGTCGCGGACGGCCGAAGTGAACGAGCACGGAGTGCGGCAGCAGGACTGCATCGACGGTCTGAATGCGCTCCCCGCCGGCAGCATCGATCTGGTCTTTGCCGATCCGCCGTTCAACATCGGCTACGAGTACGACACCTACGACGACCGACAGTCGCGCGAAGATTATCTCTCCTGGTGTCGCCGCTGGATCAGGGCCGTTCATCGCGGGTTGAAATCGTCGGGCACGTTCTGGCTGGCGATCGGCGACGAGCGGGCCGCCGAGCTGAAGGTGATGTCGCAGGAGATCGGCTTTCACTGTCGCAGTTGGGTGATCTGGTACTACACGTTCGGCGTCAACTGCACGCACAAGTTCAGCCGCTCGCACGCCCACTTGTTCTACTTCGTCAAGGATCCGGACAACTTCACGTTTCGCGAAGACGATCCGCAGAACCGCGTCCCGTCGGCCCGGCAACTGGTGTATGCCGATCGCCGCGCCAATCCGCGCGGGCGGTTGCCGGACGACACTTGGATTCTGCGTCCGCAAGATCTGAGTGATTGCTTCACCGCCGGCGAAGACACGTGGTACTTCCCCCGAGTGGCCGGCACGTTCAAAGAGCGGGCCGGCTTTCACGGCTGCCAGATGCCCGAACAGCTCTTGGCGCGGATCATTCGCACGTGCTCGAACGAAGATGAGCTGGTCGTCGACCCGTTCTCCGGCAGCGCGACCACGCTGGTCGTCGCCAAGAAACTGGGGCGAAAGTTTCTCGGCTTCGAGATCAGCGAAGAGTACGTCCGCCGCGGTCGCGAGCGCCTGCAAGAGGTGCAGCCGGGAGACGCGTTGCGCGGCGCGGCCGATCCCCTCACCAGCTGCCCGACGACCGCCAACGGCAAACGGCGTAGCACGAAGCGAGCAGCCAAAACGCGGTGAACGCGTTTTCAGCGGGAAAGTCGTAAATCTTTGCCGAATCGGCCAAGATGACGACCCCTCCGGCGAATGACCGCTCACGGGACGTTCCGCGCCTCGATATACCAGCGATGATCCAAGCCACCGAGCTCCACAAATCGTTCGGCCAACTGCATGCGGTCCAGGGGCTCAGCCTCGAGATTCGCCGCGGCGAAACGTTTGGCTTGCTGGGGGCCAACGGGGCCGGCAAGTCGACGACGATCAATTTGCTGGCCGGGTTGCTGCAGCCCGACTCGGGCCAGGTTGTCATCGATGGCTCGACCGATCCCACCCGCCGGGAAGTGCGGCGACAGATCGGCATCGCCCCGCAGTCGCTGGCGCTCTACGAAGAGCTGTCGGCGGAGGAAAACGTCCGCTTTCTCGGCAAGCTCTACGGACTCAGCGGCAGCAAGTTGAAGGAACGCGTCGAATACGCGCTCACGCTCGCCGGACTCGTTGATCGCCGGAAGGATCCGGTGGCGCAATTTTCCGGCGGCATGAAACGCCGGCTCAATCTGGCTGCCGCGCTCGTTCACGAGCCGAAGGTGTTGTTCCTCGACGAGCCGACGGTCGGCGTCGATCCGCAATCGCGCAATCGCCTGTTCGACAACATTCGCGAACTGGCGAGCCAGGGGATGACCATCCTCTACACCACGCACTACATGGAAGAGGCCGAACGGCTGTGCGACCGGGTCGCCATCATGGAACAGGGGAAGATCCTCGCGCTCGATCGCGTCGACGGGCTGATCGATCAATACGGCGGACTGGCGGTCGTCGAAGCCGAGTTGAAGAACGGGCATCTCGACGCGGCCCAGCAGCGCTCGAGCCTGGCGGCGGCCGTCGGCAAGGACGACTTCTTGCTCGAGGCGAACAAGCTGCGGCTCGAATCGAAAGAGCCGCTCGAGGACGTCGCCCGGCTCGCTCAAGCGGGGATCGGACTCAAGACGCTGCGCCTCGAGCGGCCCGACCTCGAAACTGTCTTTCTCAATCTCACCGGACGCAGGCTGCGCGACGAATGAACCGCATCATCACGCTGGCCTTCAAAGATCTCGCCGTCCTGACTCGCGAGAAGGAAGCCCTGTTTTGGATCTTCCTGTTCCCGCTGGTGTTCGCCCTGTTCTTCGGTTTTCTATCGGGGGGCGGCGGAGGCGATCGCGGAAAACTGCAACTGGCAGTCGTCGATGAAGATCAGAGCGACGGCTCGCGAGCCCTGCTCGACAAGTTGCGCAAGTCCGACTCGCTTGCCCTCTACGATGAGTCAGTCGCCGGTACGCCGTTTACGGCCGAATCGGCCCGCAACGCCGTTCGCCGCGGCAACCTGACAGCCTTTCTCATTGTGCCGAAAGGCTACGGCGAAACGGCCGATTCGTTCTGGCAACCCGGCAAGCCGCTGGAACTCGGCATCGATCCGGCCCGCACGGCCGAAGCCGGCATGCTCGACGGCGTGCTGATGCAGACGATTTTTTCCGGCTTGCAGGATCAATTCACCGATCCGAAACGAGCCAAGGCGAACGCCGACAAGGCTCTCGCCGCGGTGGAAGCTGCCCCGGGCATCGACCCCGAGCAGAAAAAACTCCTCAAGGGTTTCCTGGGCGACCTCGGAAAGTTCATGGGCAACGCCAAGCCGCAGGGGTTGGAGCATTCCCCCTTCGCAGCAGACGCAAAGCTCAAGAAGGTTCCTGTCCTGTTGGAAGAAGAGAGCAAGCCGAAGTCGGCTTTCGAGGTGACATTTCCCTCGTCGGTCACCTGGGGCATGTACGGCTGCATCATCACGTTTGCGATTTCGATCGTCAGCGAGCGGACCAAGGGGACCTTGATTCGGCTGCGAATGTCGCCGTTGAGCTGGGCCGAGATTGTGGCGGGCAAAGGTCTGGCGTGTTTCCTGGTTAGCACGTTCGTGGCCGCCCTCTTGATGTTTCTGGGCCATCTGTTGTTCGGCATTCGGGTGGAAAACCTGACTGGCTTGGCGCTGGCGATCATCAGCGCGGCCTTCTGCTACACCGGACTGATGATGGCCCTGGCCGGTTTCGGCAAGACGGAAAAAGCCGTCTCCGGCTCGGCGGCCGCCGTCTTCATGCCGTTGGCCATGATCGGCGGCGGCATGATTCCGCTGGCCTTCATGCCGGCTTGGATGCAGACGGTCAGCAACATCAGCCCGACCAAGTGGAACATCGTGGCGCTCGAAGGAGCGATCTGGCGCGGCAATTCGCTCGCCGAAATGCTGCTGCCCTGCGGCGTGCTGATGGCGATCGGCGCGGCGGGCTTTGCGTTGGGCGTCAAATTCCTGTCGCGGCAACGGGTCTGACGAAGCTAGCGCGCTGCAAGACGATTTCCATAGGTAAGCCGCCACGCGCCCAATCGACTTCCTCGGCCCACCGCGCAGTCGCCCGCCTATGCGATCGAGATAAGTCGGCCTAGATCGGGCTGTAGACCTGATTGAGCGGAGGCATGGCGCCGTCCTCCAGAATCGCTTGATTCATCCAACCTCGCTCGATCCGTGCAACTTCATTGGCGGGCCGCACGACGTAGTAGAACCAGAATGGAGCGCCCAAGTCGCATCCCTTCCGCTTCGCTGGCGTATCGAGATGTACGCCCATGCGATCACGGATGCTCTTAGTCGCCAGTCCAAGATAAAGGACGTTGCCGCCGTAGGTGACAAGTGCGTAGCACCCTGATTGGTCGGGCACCGCGGCGTGGCGAGACCACGCGAACTCGGTTCGTTCCCCCGGAGCGGGGCGGAGTCGATCGACGTTCACCAGTCACTCACAGTGCAATCTTACCGACGTCGTCTTGGACATTGATCGCATGGTTCAATGCGGTGGCCAACTTTCTAACCGCCGCCGAGTTTAGGCCCGATGCGACTCCTCCTCGCTGCCACCATTCTCGGTTTGACATTCCGACATTGTCGCCGGACAGGTTGCCGAACCCTCGCAGCAAAAGAGACTTAATGGCGTCCTTCTTGAAATCCCGTTGATTCGCGAGAATCGTGAAGACTGTTGCCGATACGATATGGAAAAGATCTACGCCGGTGGTCTTAAAAATAACTGAAGATTTCGGATTCTGGTCATCGACCAGCAATTCAACGACGGCGTTCCAATAATTCCTCAGGATTAGGTCGCGATTTGAATCAAACTCCGGAATGGACAGCGGATTGTTCGATGCGAAAATATACTTGATAAGAGATTTGACGAAGCTCGGTTGGTTGATGGTGATACCGGTGCTCTCGTCATCGTTCGCCATACGTATTTTGCCGCACCAAGGCGAGCTGGGGTCCGTGTTCAGAAAGTTCGCTACGCGTAACGCTCTGACATCTTCACCCTTTTCGACCTGCCGCCTGATCCATCGAGGAATTGTCGGCATCTTTTCCACGCCGATCATCTGAGTCAGTCTCGCAACGATCTGTTGCTCGACAGCTTTGTCCACGGACCGTTGTGTCGTGTTGACGATCAGGAAATGGCACATTTGGCTGACGTCATCAAGGCCGACCGCGATATTGACAGGGATCTCGAACTGAAGCAGTTCCGGATTCTTTTCTGCCGCTGCGATCAAACCAGCAATCCGATGCTGGCCATCCACGACGTTGAATGGTCCGACGAGAGCGACGTCGAACGTGATGGTGTTGGTAACGGGATCAAAGGGAATGTCTTTGCTGGTCGCGAGGAAGATCGACGTGGGCAGGAAAGCGTCTCTTTCGGATTGCCCGTCAAGGAGGTAGTCCGCAAGTCTCTTTGCGCGACTTTGATTTAGTAGACGCTGGTAGCCGGGCCCAGATTCCTCGGGATCGAGCTTGCTGATCGTGTAGAAGCTCGGAAGTTTGAGGTCGCTAACTTTGATTGAGGTCGCGTACAGCTTGAGAGAAGTCTGCCGCACCATTGCCGCCGGACGGGTTATCGTGGTCAGAGGTACCTCACTTGTGCGTACTGGTTGCAGGGTCGAGATTGGTGGTCGACATACCTTGCATACAAAGAGCCGAGCCCTCAGGTCATTCGCAAAGGTGGTCAACTCAAGGGGATTACTCGAACACCGTTTTGGATAGGTGGTCCACACGGCGCCATTTGATGGCAACGATCGGTTGGCTCCGATCCAGCGACATGTCGCCCGATGCAACACAAATTCCCTATTGATTGGCGTATTTGCATGCAAGACGAAATCGCCCGCATGGCTTTCTAGCCACTCTAGATAGCGATCGTGATCCTGACGTCCAGAGAATGTTTCCAAGGGATTTGCAAGTCTACAGGCGGCCGGATTGGCATTCAACGCGTTAGAGATTCACCGGTCGGCGCAATTCTTAGAAATGCTGCCGCGTTGTGTCGTGCTGATCGCGATCGGCCTCGCTGGCTCGACTTCGAGTCAACTGGTCGGAGGAAGCGAAGCATGCCGACGTCCTTCGCTCTACCGGACCTCACCGTTCCAGCAATCGCCCCATCTGCCGAACCGTTTCCGCATTGCGTTCAATATCGTCCCGCAACGCGGTGCCGTCGCCGCCGTAGCCCAACCGTCGCGCGAGGAATACGAATTCCTCGGAGTCTGTCGCGGGGACGGTGAGATCTCGGGCATGGCCGCGGACGATGCGCAGCGCGTCGATCAGGCCGCGCTGAAAGACGTAGGCTTCGCGGAGATGGGCCGCGTCTTCTGCGGAGATCAGGTCTCGATCTTTGAGGGCCGTCAGCGCGTCGAGCGTGTTGACTGCCCGCAGCGATGGGTCGAGGTGGCCGTTGGTGATCTGCAGACCTTGGACGAGATACTCGGTGTCGACGAGTTGGCCGGGGCTGAGCTTGGCGTTCGTCGTGCCGGCGCGGACCAGTTGTCGCAACTGCTTTTCACGCATGGCCCGCATGGCGGCGACGTCGAACGGCTCCCCCGAATAAATCAGGCGATCCCGCAAGGCGACGATCTCGGAGCCAAACTGCAAGTCGCCGGCAATCGGGCGGAGTTTCACGAGCGCCTGTCGTTCGTAGGGCCACGCCGCTCCCTCGGGGCCGAAATAACCGGCGAACGCGTCGAGCGAGACAGCCAGACTGCCCGCTCGACCGTAGGGACGCAGTCGCAGGTCGACTTGAAAGACCCCCTCTTCTCGCGAGCGGATCGTGTGCGTGAAGATCTCGACGAGTCGCGTGTGGAACTCGGCCGTGCCGATGACTTCGGGGCCGGTCGTCGAGCCATTGCCGTCGTAGACAAACATCAGTTCGATGTCCGACGCATAACCCAGTTCGCGTCCGCCACACTTGCCCAAGGCGCACGCGCAGACGCGGGCGGGTTGACCGTCGGAAGTGCGCGGCTGGCCGAAACGCTTCTCGAGGTCGCGCAGACAGAAGTCGAGGGCGGCCCCCACGACCACCTCGGCCACGTCCCCCAACTCGGCAGAGAATCGGCCAAACTCGCCGGCCAGGCCCAGAATGTGTCGCATGTCGGCCCGAAACATCTCGCGGTCTTTGAACGCATTCAGTCGCTCGCGCCGCTCGTCGGTGGTGCGAGCCTCGGCTAATTCCGCGCTGAGTTCGGCCGTCAGCGCTTCACGAGACTTTCGTTGTTCGAGCCCGGAAATATCCCGCACCACGGGGAACAAGTTCATGTGCTGCAAGCGCAAGAAGTCTTCCCAGAGAAAATCGCTCACGCCCAACAGCCGCGCCAGGGCGGCCAACACGTCGGAACGTTCGAGCGAGGCCAGCTCGTGCAGCCAGTCGGACTGCTGGAACAACTGGGCGAGAAAGTCGCGGAAATGCAAAAGGGCCGCTTCCGGGTTGGGCGAACGCGGCAGCAAATGGGTAAAGTGTTTGATCAGCACGATGGCCGCCCGCAGCTCGCTTTGGCGAACGGGGTCGGTGATTTTTTCGCCCGTGACATCGGTCGCGTAGAGCGTGTCGAACGCCCGGTTGCCCCGCGAGTCGACGGTCATCCGCAAAATGTCGATGCCCGCCAGCGCCAAGGCGTTGGCCAACTCGTAGAGAAAACCCATCGTGTCTTCAGAACGAATCCGCAGCACAGTCGTGCGAGGCGAGATGTCGTTGTCGATTTCGATCTCGACCGGATACAGAGTCGTCGCCGTCTCGGAGGTCGCCGGCACGGCCGAGGCGACTCGCTTTGCCAGACGTCCCTGCACCTCTCCCACGCGGCCGCTGCGCGCCTCGCGAATCAGGTCCGAGAGCTCGACCGCATAATTCTTCCACAGCCCGGCGAGTTCTCCTGCCGGAAGTAAGGAGGGAGGCTCGACGGTAAAGACGTCGATGAATTTGGTCGACGACGCTTGCGCAATGGCCGTCACGCCGCGCGGCCGGGGAGAGGCCGATCCGGCCACGTTCTCTTCCGAGAAGGCGTTGCCGTCGACAATGTTGCAGCCGTAAGCGAACAACAGGCCGCAGATGATCGCCAGCTCGCCCGGATGGTTGAAGCCGACCACGGTCACTTGCCAGCGGCCGTCGGCGACCGGTGCGGCGGCCACGTCAACGGGGGCTTCCTCGCTGAGTTTGCCCAACAGCTCCAAGTGCCGTTTCCGTTCGGTCGGATCGAACGTCTCGTGGTACGACGCTTCCATGTGCAGAGGCGCCGGAGCTGCCGCCGACTCGACCGATTCGCTCGACCCGTCGGCCGACTTTCGACCCACGAGATAATTGCGATAGATGGCCCGCACGGACGCGCGGTGCCGATTGTAGTAGTCCAAAAACTGGTCGGCGTCGGCAAAGTCGAGCCGCCGCGCGAGGAACGCCAACTCGCGCCGGTCTTCCGGCAGCGAATGCGTCTGCTTGTGGTGCATCAACTGCAATGAGTGCTCGATCGTGCGGAAAAACGTGTAGGCGCTGGCGAGTTGCCGGTACTCGTCGGCTTGAATCAAGGAGAAGTCGGCCAGCCGCACGAGCCCGTCGAGCGTATTGATACTGCGGACATGAGGCTCTTCGCGCCCGTGGGCCAGCTGCAGGAACTGGGTGACGAACTCGATATCGCGGATCGAGCCGGCCCCGGATTTCACCTCGCCCCAATCGCGTCCGCGGCGTTCGAGATTCTTCTCGATCCGCGCTTTCAGTCCGCGAATGCTCTCGCGTATCTGTTCGATCGGCGCTCCGAACAACAGCGGCTCAACCCGCTTCAAAAAGGTCTCGCCCAAGTGCGCATCGCCGGCGATGACACGCGCCTTGAGCAGGGCCTGCTTCTCCCACAGCATGCCGTGCGTCTTAAGGTACTGGATATGCCCGTCGATTGTGTTGACGAGCGCACCGGAACGCCCCCAGGGGCGCAACCGCATGTCGACTCGATACAAAAATCCTTCCGCCGTCGACTCGGTGAGCGCCTTGATCAGCCGTTGGCCCAGCGTCCAAAACCGGGCCGCATCGGTTTCCGCCAAAAAGATCAGGTCGATGTCTGAACTGTAGTTAAGTTCCTCGCCCCCGAGCTTGCCCATCGCGATGACGGAAAACTTGTCCTGACCCAGCTCGAGTTGATCCGTGAACATTGTCAGGCAAGTCTGCACCAGGCTGTCGGCCAGCAGCGAAAGCTGGACGGTTACCGTCTTCAGGTCGAACAGACCGAACGCGTCGCAGGCGCCGATCCGCAATAGCTCCCACCGCTGATAGCGGCGGAGCGCCTCCAGCCGAGCCTCGATGCTCGGGGCGTCCCCGCCGGCTTCTCGCGCCTCGGCCAGGAAGTGCGCGCGGCTCTTGATGTCGGCCAGTTGCTTGTGGTTGGTCAGTTTTTCGAGGTAGTCCGGATTGCGAAGCAGGATCTCCGTCAGAAACTGACTTCCGACAAAAAGCTTGACCAGGATCTCGACGGCCCGCGGTTTGGAGGCCAAGTAGCGTAGTAGAGACGTGCGGTCGGCCACGCACTGCACGTAGCGCTCGAAATTGAGCAGCGATGCGTCGGGCGTGGCCGCGTCGGAAAGCGCGATCAGCAGCAGCGGCAAGACATCGGCCAAGGCGCGCCGGGAGGCGTCGTCGCGACCGATCTCGCGCAGCCGGCGGAGGGCCAAGGCCCAATCGGCGAAGCCGACGGCCGACAGGAGATCGCGCGCCTGCGTTTCGGGAAAGTCGGAGCTAAGAACCAGTTGGCCGCTGCGATCGAACATGTAGGAATGATCAGCGACGGGGGCCGCGCCGGCAAGCCGCCGCCGGGTGACGGGGCGCGGCGGGAAGCGGCCGCTTGAGGGCGGTTGCGTGTGCATCAACGGGCGCTCATGTTATTATGACTTCCGCGCGTTTCTGCCGCTTTTCAGGCTGCGAAACGCGATCGTACAGACGAAGTCCAATTTCCAGGCGAAGGTTTGCAGGTCGGGAGCCATTCATGTTCGATAAGTCGAGTCGTCGAGATTTTCTCAAGAATTCCACCTTGCTGAGCACCGCTTGGTGGGTGAACGCCAGCGCGTTCGCGGGCAGCAAAAGTCCGAACGAGAAGCTGAATTTTGCGTGCATCGGCGTGGATGGAAAGGGGTCGAGCGACACGGATGACGCGGCTCGCTTTGGCACCATCGTTGCCCTGTGCGACATCGACGATAAACATCTCGAGAAGAAGCGCGCCCAGCTCAAGCGCCGCGGGAAAATCAACGACTCGGTCAAGGTGTTCAACGATTACCGCGAAATGATCGACCACATGGGGGACAAGATCGACGCGGTCACCGTCAGCATCCCCGACCACAGCCACACGGCGGCCAGCGTGCTCGCGATGAAGAAGGGGAAGCACTGCTTCACCCAGAAGCCGCTGACCTGGTCGGTCTATGAAGCCCGCCGCATGCGGGAGGTGGCCAACGAAATGAAGGTCGCCACGCAGATGGGCAACCAGGGAACGGGAAATGACGGCGTGCGCGAAGCGGTCGAGATCATCCGTTCCGGCGGAATCGGCACCGTGAAAGAAGTCCACGTCTGGACGAACCGGCCGATTTGGCCGCAGGGAGAAGGTCGCCCCGATCGGACTGACCCGATTCCGAAGCACGTCCATTGGGACCTGTTCCTCGGCCCCGCACCCGAGCGGCCCTATGTCAACGACGTTTATTGTCCGTTCAAATGGCGCGGCTGGCTCGATTTCGGCACCGGCGCTTTGGGCGACATGGCCTGTCACACGGCGAACATGGGTGTGATGGCACTAGAACTCTTTGATCCCGTGGCGGTTGAAGTGAAGAACACCTCCGGGATTGTCGGTGGCGAGTCCTATCCGAAGTACTCGGTCATCCAATACGAATTCCCCGAACGGACGACCGTGATGTTCAAGCCGGGCCTCAAATTAGCGCCTTGCAAACTGACCTGGTACGACGGCAAGCAGTACCCGCCCAACGAACTGTTACAGGGTGAAAAGCGAGCGACGAGCGGCATGGTGATCGTCGGTGATCAGGGGTCGCTCTACACGCCGGATGATTACGGTGCCGAATACGTACTGTTGCCCCGTAAGAAGTTCGAGAACTACAAGTCGCCGGAGAGGTTCCTGCCGCGGATCAGCGGAGTCTCGGCCCACTTCAAGGAGTGGGTGGCAGCCTGTCACGGCGAGGCGCCGTCCATGTCGAATTTCAACTATGCTTCTCGCCTGACGGAAACCATGATCCTGGGCAACCTGGCGCTGCGTGCCGGTGGCCGGATCGAATGGGACGCCAAGAATCAGGTCGTGACCAACAATCCCGCTGCGAACAAGTTCGTCCGCCGCGAGTATCGGTCCGGCTACTCGATCTAAACGATGCGATTGATCGACAAGCCCGCGGAGGCCGTCTCCGCGGGCTTTTTTTGACGGCCTTGTTTGTTGATGAAGACATAGTCGCCGCTCATGCCGCTGCTCGCATTTTCGACGTTGGCTTGTCCCGATTGGCCGCTCGCGGAAGTTCTCGAGCGGTGTTCTCGGTATGGCTACGACGGCGTCGAAGTGCGGCAGATCGCCGGCGAGACCGATCTGTTGCAGGTCGTCGATCTCGCTGCGTCTCGGCACTCCGAGCTGCGGCGAACGCTGGGCCAGTTGGGGATCACGATCTGCGGGCTGGCCTCGTCCGTCCGCTTTGATTATCCCCACCAAGCGACCCGGGACGAGCAGCTTCGCGCCGGGCGGGCCTACGTCGAGTTGGCCGCCTCTTTGGGGGCCCGCTTTGTGCGAGTTTTCGGCGACGTGCTGCCTCCAGCGAATTCCGGCACGCGGCGGGCCACGCTCGACGCGATTGCCGAGGGACTCAATCGCCTCGGCGAGTTCGCCGCGCCACACAACGTCGACATCTTATTAGAGACGCACGGAGATTTTGCGGAATCGTCGGTCGTTTGCGAACTGATGTCGCAGATCGATGCGGCGTCGGTCGGCATCTTGTGGGATACCCACCACCCGTGGAAGTTTTTCGACGAACCGCTGGCCGAGACTTGGACTCAATTGAAGCCTTGGGTCCGGCACACGCACTGGAAAGACTCGGTCACGCGTCCGCTCGCTGACACAACTTCAGCGACCAAGCCGGCCGCCAACGAAGCGTCCACGGCGGCCCACTCATTAATGAGCGGCCATCGCGAGGCCGACTACGTCCTCTTCGGCGGCGGAGAATTCCCCGCAGAGGACTGCGCGAGACTGCTCAAGGACTCCGGTTACACCGGCTGGCTGAGCCTCGAATGGGAAAAGCTGTGGCATCCCCAGATCGAAGTGCCAGAAGTCGCGTTGCCGCTTTTCGTCTCAAAAATGCGGGCGCTCTGGGAGCGCGTCTGAGCCGGCGCTTGTCAGTTCGGCATCGCGTGTGCCGACGGCTTGATCCCGCGGGTGTACTTGTTGAACCCAAACGGGGTCGGATGGTATTCGCCGACGAGGTCAACGTTCGATTTAGCGGCGATCTCGTTTTCCAGGCCGACCGCCCAGTAGCAGGCGTTAACGATCAGGCGACGGAGCCCCTCACTCTGGAGATCCTGGGACGCGCCCATCGTCGTGGTGAAGACTTGGGCCTTCTTGCCTGAGGGAGATGCGAACGAATTGATCCAGGCGATGGGCATCATGGGATGATTTTGCTTGCCTTCCACCGGCGGATCGGTCGCATGCATCCCGCTCAGCACTTCGCCGAGCACCAGCGTGCGGCAACTCTCGGGTAGCGGCAGGCGGGTCGCATACACGTCGGTCGGCACCCAGATGTCACCGTCGTGAATGCCTCGGACGATCGGATGCTCTTTCATGTCTGGTGCAATCAGCCCGAGCGTACTCTGTTGGCCGTGGTGTCCGTGGTGGTTGATCCACGTTTCGCCCAACACGTGCCGACCGAAGCCCCCGTCCCACTCTTTGCTCTGCCAGTCATAACGTGCGAACGTCTTGTGTTTTTTTAGCGCGAAGGCGTGCGTGGCCGTGCGCAGCGCGACGATCGGGCGGCCCGATTCGACGTATTGCGCGACGTGCTGCATTTGGTCGTCTGGCAGGTCGCGAAACCGCGTCAGAATCACCATCAAGTCGGCCGAATCTAACGCCTCGAGGCCGGGGATGTTGTCCGACTGGTTCGGATTGATCGTGCCGTCTTTCGGGTCGACGGCGAACAGCACCGTGCAGCGGAAGCCATGCCGCACGGCCAGAATCTTCGCCAGCTGCGGCAGACCCTCTTCGGATCGGTATTCCTCGTCGCCCGTGACGAAGACGATGTGCTTGCCTTTACCCGGTCCGTCGTGCCCCTCGTAAACCACCCAAGGTTGGTCGGCACGCGCGGCGCTTGGCGTGAGCAGCATCGCGGCCCCCAGCATGAGGAGCATGGCTCGGGCTCTCAGTAACGAAGTGAAGATGCGAACGTGCACGGCGGCTCCCTGTTGAAACAGAATCAGTTCGTTGGAAACGTCTCAGCGCAGACTCGCGACACAGCTTTTCCCACAGCTTCCCATTCGCTGATTTGCGTCTCCATTTTACTCCTCGCAACTGCAGGCGACGCGGAAGCCCACCATTCCGCTTCGATTAGCGAGGGAGAGCAATTTTCGACGTTGGAATCGGAACCGGTTTCTGGCCACTCGCCGGCAATTCAGGCAGCCCTTCGAACAACACCTTCCCCTGAGGATCGCTGATCTTGATCCGACGAAACCGGGCCGCCGCGTTCCACGTGTAGAGGCAAATGCGGCCGTGCGCGAACCGCGCGTCGGTCTGTTCAAACTGCAACGCGCCGTCCACATAGGCTCGAAAAGTGTCACCGCGAGTTTCGAACTTCAGCGAATACCACCGGTTGGATGAGAAACTCAGCCCCTTCCAGTTACCATCCTCCCGACCCCATTTCCCGTTGTAGAAGTACGAAAAATCGATTCCCCCGTTCCCATCGAGGTTAAACCTGCGGTAGTGCCCGAATCCCAGCCAGTGGAAGTAGATCCCCAGTTGATCGCGTCCGCCTGTCTTTTTAGCCTCTAGGGTCAGATCGTAATTCGACAACGTGGGCTCCCCGAAGACGAGGAGTGGACAGGATTCTTCGCCCATCGCCAACGAGGCTTGGACCAATTCATCGTTCTCGACCGTCCATTCGCCTCTGACAAGGAACGGCCGGCCGAAGGTCTTGGGCACGGTGGTGATGTTTGCCGGCGGCCCGATCGCGGAAGCGGCTGGTGCCGCGGCATCGGCTGATGACTTCTTCCCTTCCGGCGGGATCTTGACAATCTCTTTGCCGACCGGAACTCGGGCCACGCGCAAGCCCACACGGCCCTCCCAGCGCGCCGGTCCGAAACGGTTCGCCGCCTTGCACGCCACCGGGAGGGTGCTCCAGCCCCCGCCCCGCGGCTCCCGGCCCGACGTCCCATTCGCCGTCTTCTCGACGTTGTCACACCACTCCCAGACGTTGCCGTGCATGTCGTATAAACCGAGCCGATTCGGCTGGTACGAGCCGACCTTGCATGTCCGCTGCAGACTCTTGTCGATATTCGCCTGCGCGGGTAACAACTCGTTCGTCGGTTTGTCCAAATAGAAGTCGTACGCGCTCTCCGACGTGTCTGCCAGCGGACCTCCGCGACACGCATACTCCCATTCCGCTTCGTTCGGCAAGCGATAGACCCATCCCGCGTCCTTCTCCTGCTTGTTCAGGCTCTCCAGGAACACTTGGGCGTCGTCCCACGACACGCTTTCCACCGGAAAGCGTCCTAGCGCCGCGTCGGCAATGTCTTTCACAAGGTCTTTGCCGCCGCCACTTCGAGAGAAGGCACTGGGCGTCGTCCTCGTCACCTTCTCCCATTCCTCCTGCGTCACCTCGTACTTGCCGAGGTAGAAGTCATTGACAATCACCACTTCCCTTTCGCCCGTACTGCCACCGCCGCCTCCCAACCACGATTTCCCTTTCGGCACCAGGACGAACTCCATGCCGAGATTGTTCTTGAACGTCGATGGCAGCTTTGCTTGTGCCTTCAACACGGGCGGCAGCGTTACTGCGGTCTGATCCTGGTGGGCGGGCGTCAACGGCGCGATCTCATTTTCGAGCCGCGCCACGAGCTCTGAGTCAACGATCGAAACCGTGACGGTCTTCTTGTCGCCTTTCTTGAGTGAGAAGCTTTTGGTGATCGTCTCGAGGCCGGCACTGGTGATCGTGAGCTCTTGGTCCCCGGGATCAACCTTGACCGACTGCTGGTCCGGACCCGTGACGGTCAAGGTCGACCCTTTCAGAGCGACTTCCACCCCCGGGTCCTGGATGTCAACCAGCACCGCGGTTGTTTTGTTTAAATGAATCACGATCACGCCGGTCAGCACCGCGAAGGCCACCAACCCGAATGCCAGCACGCTCCACGGAATCCAGCCTCCTTCGTTGATCGGCCGGCGAAATTGATCCAAGACGCCGATCGGCGTCAATTCTTCGGGCGACGTCGGGTCCCTTTCCAGGAGCGCCTTCGGTTTGAGTGATTTCAGATCCGGGGACGCGCCGGCGTCTGACCGCAGTCGATCCGACGACGACCCGGTCTGTGCGGCCGCCGACTGCTCCTTGGAGTCGGGCTTGGCGACCGGGCTCTTCAGAATGGTCGCTAGCTCCTCGGCAACTGCCTTCAAGGACGCAAATCTTCCCGACGGCGTCTTAGACAGCATCTTCAGACAGACGGCCTCGATTCGCGGATCGAGGTCGGGTCGCGACTGGCTGGGAGGCGTCGGTTCCTTGGTGAGGATCTGCCCCATCACGGCAATCACCGAACCGCGGAAGGGCAGCTGCGCCGTGAGCAGCTCGTACAGAATCACGCCGAGACTGTATTGGTCCGTCGGCGGCCCGATCTTGTCCGGTTCCCCCTCGACCTGCTCCGGCGACATGTAGGCCGGCGTGCCCATAACATTGCCGGTCTGCGTCAAGCGAATGTCGCCCTCGCGCGGGGCTTGCTGCGCCAGGCCGAAATCCATGATGATCGGCTCGCCCTTCTTGTCGACCATGATGTTGGCCGGCTTCAGATCGCGGTGCACGATCCCGTGGTCGTGCGCTTCCTGCAGCGCGAGCGCGAGCTTGCGAATCACAATCAGGATTTGCCGCTCGGTCTGCGGCTTATCAGGCTTGATAAACGCCGAGAGTGGTCGCCCCTCGATGTAGGCCATCGAGATGTAGTGCTTCCCGTCGATCTGGCCGACGTCGAACACCGGACAGATGTTCGGCTGTCGCAACGTCGCGGCGACTCGGGCCTCACGGTAGAACCGTTCGAGCGACTCCGCGCTTGGGCTCTCGGAAAAGTGCGGCGTCTTGATCGCGACAGACCGTTCGAGCTGCGTGTCTTCCGCGAGATAGACCGTTCCCATCGCCCCCTTGCCAAGCGCCCGGATAATCCGGTAACGGCCGAATTGGCCCGACAGCCCGCCCCCGTCCGACTCGACGTTCCCCATCGCGACCGTTTGCGGTGCGAGCGTTTCCTGGCCCTGCGCGACAAACGACTTGGTCGAATCGCGCGCCTGGTCGAGCGGAGTCGCGGCTTCCGCTAGGTTCCGCACTTCGTCTTCAGCCGCGATGAACGATCGAAGCTGGTCGGCGATAGGAGCGTGCCGTGCGAGGAATTCTTCCCGATCGACGGGATCGCCGCGATCAACCCGTTCGAGGTAGTCGCGTAGCGCGGCCGCAACTTGCGGATCATTGGGCTCGGCGCGCCTCGATTGTTCGTTCAAACGCCGACTCCCAACGTAGGTTGTCCCAGAGACCGCCGGTCGCGCGAATCATTGCCCCCTGAAATCATTGACACCAGAATAAGCCCGGCTTGGCGACCGACGGTCGGGATTATCTCGAAAATCTTGCTGGAATTCCAAGATTTGAGCCAAGGTCAGAGCGTGCACGGCGGATCGTGGTCGATTCAGAGGTCGCCGACACCCGCGGACGGCACTTGTTTCTTCTCGTAGTTGGCGATTTGCTCGTCGAGCAACTTTTGAACGTCGTCCGGGGCCGCCTGCTTGGCTCGATGAATGCAGCCGGTGGCCCGTTCGAAGTCCCCGCTGGCGGCGTACGCGAGTGCCAGCACGTCGAGGCAATACCACTGGCTGTACGACGTGGCCTCGCAAGCTGCCGTCGCCGCCTTGATCGCCGACGCGGCATCGCGTTTTTCCGGCTTCGAGCTCGTGAGGAACAGCAGAGCCAATTCGGTCTGACCGGCCGGGTCGGCGGGATCGTGCTTGGTCGCCGATTCAAACTTGTTCTTTGCTCCGTCGAAATTTCCGTGTCGCGACGAAATGATACCTTCGCAAACCTCGGTGAAGGCCGACTTCTTCTTCAGCCGACGCATCGCCTTGAGTGATTTTTCGACGTCAGACTGTTTGCCCGCTCGATCTTGCAGCACGGCTTGCAAGGCATAAAGCTCGACCCAGTTGGGGTCGCGTTTGATCGCCAGCCCGATATCTTCGCTCGCCTGCCCGTAATGTTTGGCGCGAATCTCGGAGACGCAGCGGGCCAGGTAGGCCGGCGCAAAGACTTCGTTTGTCACGATCCAATGCGTCGAGGTTTCGTTGGAAATCGGAGTGTCTTGTTTCGTCCACAAGCCGAACGGTCGCGTCGAGCGCACCCATTCGCCCCGCAGTTCGATCGCGCGCGAGAGGGTCTGCTTCTGCTTGTCTGTATTGGCGTCGAGATTCTTCAGCGTGGCGTTGAACTCATTCATGGCCCGCGTCGCCTTGACGTTGAGGCGGCCCATCTCGGCCGTTCGCAACGTGTAGGTCTTTGCCAGCGACTGATTCCAACGGGGCGTTTCGGGCGGGGCGAACACGTCGGCGTTGTCGGCATTTGAGTCGCCCATGATGCCGCGAATTTTATTCATCGTGCCGCTGACGGCATCGGCCCGGTTCTGCAAACGCTGGAGATTTCCCGCGACTTTGTTGAGGTGGTTCACCAGGTCGTCATGGTGATGGCGTTCGCGTTTCCAGTCCGCGAACAGCTTGTTGTGTTCGCGCATGATCTTGTCGAGCTTGCCGGCGTCTACCGCTTCGCTGGCACTATCGCGCGGTAAGCTTGGCCAAGGGATGTCTAACTTGTCGGGAGGCGCGTTGTCGGGAGCCGCGGACTTGGGTTCGGAGTCAGAACTACCCTCGGAACGAGCCTCCGCCATCGCGACGGTTGCAACTCGCGCGGGTCTCGCGGCGGAGAACAACTCCGTTGTTGGCCGCGACAGCTCCGTGGCGCTGACGTTGACGGTCCTCTGGCCGCAGAGCGTAGCGATCAAGACAACGACAACCGGAACGTGCATGGATTCACTCTCAACCCGACACAGAATTCTGATGCGGCTTCTCTAAGAGAAAGAAGCCCCAGTTTCGAGTCAACGAGTGTACTTTTCCCGAAAAATCCGGCCGGAATTTCGAGATTGTAATCAGAAATGACGGACGCGTGTGCGAGGCGAACTTGAGGGTGGCACTGGCGGCTTGTCCGCCAGTGTCTTCCCAGGGCTACGGAACGTGGCTGATGAAATACCACTGGCGGACAAGCCGCCAGTGCCACCCGGAAGTCGGCCTTTTTCTTCGTGCCCGGCCGAGACGGCTTGTGCGCTGTGTAAAGATTCAAGCGGTCCGGAGCAGACGACAATCGTCCCGTCTCCGTAGGGAAGGAGCCATGAGATGCCGAGGGCCGCATGTTTGTCGCTTGTGCCGCTGCGGGTCCGTTCGCAGGGTTGCCAGCGGCCTACTTCGTTGCTTCTTCGTGATAGGCCTTGTGAGCTTTGTAGAGATCACTGCGGGACTGGTAATCGGCCTTGGCATCCTCCGAGACCATATCGCGCGCCTTCGTCTCCCATTTCACAGCGGCCTCGAAGTCGCCGGATTCCGCGTAGGCGGCGGCGAGTGTGTCGAGCCAGGCGGCGGTCTCCCATCCTGTTAGCTCGCAGGCCTTGG
>DASRXU010000095.1:0-2201 GCA_035687365.1 Planctomycetaceae bacterium
GCGGCCGCAAGATTGACTTTCTGTCGGTCGATTTGCGGGACGAGGAAAAAGCCCGCGCCGCGTTCGAACCGCTGACCGACATCACGCATATCGCCTACACGGCCCTGTACGAGAAGCCCGAGCTGGTCGCTGGCTGGTCGAGCAAGGAACAGATCGACACCAACAACGCCATGCTGCGCAACGTCGTGGAGCCGATCGTGCGCACCGCCTCCAATTTCCAGCACGTCAGTATCCTGCAGGGTACGAAGGTCTACGGCGTGCACCTGCACCCGATCCCGATTCCCGCCCGCGAACGAGATGCCCGCAAGGATCACCCGAACTTCTTCTTCGACCAGGAAGCCTATGTGGGCGAAATGGGCGCCAAGCACGGCTTCAACTATACGGCTCTTCGCCCTCAACTCGTCACAGGACCCACCCCAGGCGCCTTGAACGTTATTCCCGCCATCGGGGTCTACGCGGCCATCCGCCGCGAAAAAGGGGAACCGTTCGGCTTTCCCGGCGGTCCGTCGTTTGTGTGGGAAGCTGCCGATGCAGATCTCGTTGCGGACGTAATGGTCTGGGCTGCGCAATCCCCCCAGGCAGCGAATGAGGCGTTCAACATCACCAACGGCGACGTGTTCGAGTGGCGCAATGTGTGGCCGGGCATGGCGGAAACCCTCGGCGTCAAAGCCGGACCGGACATGCCAACGAGCGTGGCAGCATACCTCGCTGAAAACACGAATGTCTGGGACCAGATCGTCACAAAGTACGATCTTCGCTCGCGGAATCTGCGGGAGCTGGTTGGCCAGGGGGACCAGCATGCGGACTTCGCGTTCGCCTATGGCGCCCCGGAAGGACCCCGGGCGTTCGTGAGCACCGTCAAGCTGCGCCAGGCCGGGTTCACAAAGACGATTGATACCGAGATCTCGTTCCGCAACGCACTACAGTCGCTGATCGACCGCAAGCTCCTGCCGCCAGCGGCGAAGTAGTCCCGATTGGCATGAATATCTTGATCGGAAGGGAGACTGATATGACTCTCCTCGTCACGAGCGCGAATGGCGCGAACGGCGCGGGTTACGGAAAAATTCTGGCCTTCGGCGACGACGGCAAGCTGATTGGCGTCTTCGGCGACGATCCGCATATCGAGGATCCCCGTGGGCTCGGGATCGATCGGATTGACAGGTTGCTCTTCGTCAACAGCGGCTCAAACCGAATTCTCGCGCTCGACCATAACGGAGTGGTCGTACGTGCGAGTAGAGCTGTGGACGGACTCAACCTTGGCGGCGGCAATTTTGGGCCGGACGGCCGTTATTATGTCGGTCTGCGCGACGAGCGCACCATTATGGCGTTTCCGCGCGAGCTCAACAACGCAGGCGAATTTATCCTTCCGCCGCATGTCGTTCCGTTTCCGCGTGGCTTCGCGTTTGGTCCCGATGGTACGCTTTTTCTCGCGTCCGGCGTCGGTCCAGCCGGCGAAGGTGACAACACCATTCTGGCGTTCGGCTCCGACCGCGTGATGCTGCCGTCATGGAAGGTGAAGGATCCGGAGCTCAGTCCGCTTGACCTTGCGATCGGGCCAAACGGCAATGTCGTCGTGAGCAGCGAGCATCCGTTCGGTGCGGCAAACGCGGTGAGGACGGTCCGTGAATATGATCGTGCCGACGGGCATCTCGTGCGAGTGCTTATTCCGAATCGCGATGTGCGCTTCCAGAAGCCGCGAGGCTTGCGCTTTGGGCCGAATGCCCGGCTCTATTGTGTAGCCCAGGACGAAGTCGTCGCCTTTGATTTCGAGACTGGCGATTGCCTCGGTGCCGCCGCGAGGTTGCCCGGTCTGAACGGCCAGGCCGTGATTTTCTTTCCATGATCCGAACCGTAGGAAGAAGAGCGATGAAACTCGAAGCAGCAAATGCGCCCGTGCCGCCCGGGCACTTTGTCCACGAAGAATGGCCGTACGAGCCAAGGTTCAAGCGCGTCAATGGCTGGCGCATGCATTACCTCGATGAGGGAAGCGGTGATCCCGTGGTTCTCTTGCACGGCAATCCTGCATGGGGATTTCTGTACAGGAAATTCGTAAAGCCACTGACGGCTGCCGGCCGCCGCGTCATTGTCCCCGACATGATCGGCTTTGGCCTGTCTGAGAAGCCGGTTCGGGAGCAGGCGCATAGTCTCGATGGCCACATCGCAAACCTGACCGACCTGCTGCGGCAACTCGATATCCGCGA
>DASRXU010000096.1:0-15648 GCA_035687365.1 Planctomycetaceae bacterium
CCGATTCCGTGACCTTGATACTCCTTAACCACGGCAAAGCCGTTGGCGTGGGCGTGTTCGGCGATCGCCGCGCCGATATCGATCACTCGGCCGTTGGGCTTGATCGCGCGGATGCCCCGATAGAGGCAGTCGAACGTCACCTGGATCAACCGCCGCGCCGTGTCGGAGACTTTGCCGATGAGAAACGTCTCGGATTGGTCGCCGTACCAGCCCGCCACGATCGTCGACAGATCGACGTTGATAATGTCCCCGTCGCGAAGCACGGTCTTGTCGGGAATCCCGTGGCAGACCACTTCGTTGATGCTGGTGCAGACGCTCTTGGGAAATCCCTGGTAGCCGAGGCAGGCCGGGATGTGGCGGTGATCGAGCGTGTAGTCGTGAACCAGGCGATCGAGCTGGGCGGTCGTTACGCCGGCGACGACCTGGGGGCGAATGAAATCCATGAGCTGCGCATTGAATCGTCCCGCGGCGCGCAGTCCTTCGCGCTCGGTTTCGTCATAAATCGGAACAGTGGGGACCGATCGCTTTCGACGCACGACGCTTTGCTCGGGATCCTGTTTCTTGCGCCGATTTCTTTATGATGGCGCTGGAAGGAAAAATCGCCCGGACGCAGTTTTCACAATTGTCGTGATCGCGGCGGGGAAGTTCAACTCGTCTTTTCTCTTCAAGGAATCCGATCGTTCGTGACGCCACGCGGCTCCCGCAAGCAGAAGCAAACGACCCTGATGGGCAGCCATCAGCGGTGCTGGATTTGGGGACGCCTGCCCGTGATGGAGACATTGCGCGCGGGACGCTGGCGGCCGCTCGAAGTTCGCCTCGACGAGCGCCTGGCAGCCGAGGAGCGCGACGAAGCCTTCGCTCAGGCGGAGCGCTTGGGCGCCGACGTGTCGCTGTTGTCCGGCGCGGCCCTGGCTCGTCTCTGTCATTCGGAGGAGCATCAAGGTTATGTCGCCAAGATGCCGCCATTTCCGTACGATGCGCCGGTCGAATTGTTGAACAGCCCGTCTCACCCGCCTTTTTTTGTGCTGTTGGATGCGATCCAAGATCCCTTCAATTTCGGGGCCATTCTGCGCAGCGCGGACGCCTTTGGTGTTGATGGCATTTTTGTCGGAGCTGCTCACCAGGCCGACGTTTCGAGCCTGGTCGTGCGGGCGTCTTCGGGAGCAGTGAATCACGTCCGCCTGGCGCAGGTTGAGGATCTCGGAGAGTGGATCGTGCGGCTCCGAGTCGAGGGTGTGTACGTCGTCGGCAGCGCGCCGACCGCCAAGCGAGACGTCGCGCAGGCCGATTTCCGCAAGCCGACCGCGCTGGTGTTGGGAAATGAGGCGACGGGGATTCGGCCCCAGATTTTGGAACTCTGCGACGAACGGGTGGCGATCCGCCAGCAGGGACGTGTCGGCTCGTTGAACGCAGCTGTGGCGGCCGGAGTCTTGTTCTACGAAGTTTCCCGACAGCGGGCGAAACGCGGTCGCGACTCGTAAATCGTCGCAGCTCTTAAGAAACCCCGCCCGGCGCGCAGTGAGTGTCGAGTCGCTGGGGAACTTTTTCCCGACCGCTGACGTCTACTTTTGCAGTGCAGATCGGGTTCAGCCGTTTCGGCGTCATTTCTTGCCCGTCTCTCTTGCCGAAGGAGCGTTGCCATGCGCAGCCCCATGCTCTTCGCGTCGTTTGCTTGCGTTCTCGCGATCGCTTGCAGCCATGCGGTTGCCCAGTCGGATCACCCGTCCAATCCTAGGACTCAACTAACGGGAGTCACCGATTACATCGTGGGCGAGCCCATTCGGCACAAGAATCTCACCATCTTTCCTGTCTTGTCTAAGGTCGAGCGGAAGGGCGATCGTTACACCACGCTCGACGAAGGTCTGCGGGCTGGCACGGTCCAAGTCATCGAAGTCGGCTCAACTCCCTCCGACGATCCGCAAGTTGCACCCGCCGCACAACAGGGGCAAGCGGTCCAACAACCAGGGAATGCCCCAGCTCACCCGACCGCGATTGCTCAAGGTGGGCCGCAGGCGGCGAACGCGCGAGCGCAACGGGTACAAGCAAACTTTCGGCCCATTGAGGATGACGGGAACCAAGTCAACCAGTTAATGGTGGTCAACAAATCGGGCAAGCCGCTGTACCTTATGCCGGGGGAAGTGATCGTTGGCGGAAGTCAGGATCGGACGATCGGCACGGAAATGACCATTGCCCCGACCGGCAAGCCAGTTCCGATCGATGTCTTCTGCGTGGAGCACGGCCGGTGGCACGCCCGTGACGACGCAGAATCGACCTCTCTCTATGTGGCGCTCCAGAATTCGCCCGCGAAAGCTAAGCAACTGGCGGCCGAGGCGCGTAAAGGGTATTTCGCCGACACCGCGGCGCCGCTCAGCAAGGCAGCACGCGTGGCGGTCCAATCCGACAAAAGTCAGCAGGCCGTGTGGGACAACGTGGCAAAAAACAATGCCGCCCTCAGCGTCGATTCCGATTCGGGCACGTTCACGCGGTCGTACGTCGACGGGCGCGTGAAGGCCGAGTTGGAACCTTACACGACCGCACTGACTGCGAAGGTCGCCGGGCAGAATCAAATCGTCGGCGCGATCGTGGCGATCAACGGCAAGATCGAGTCGTTGGACGTCTTCGAGTCGACTCCGCTGTTTCGCAAGCTGTGGCCAAAACTGCTGAAGAGTTACGCTCTCGACGCCGTCAGCACTGTGGCCGCTGTAAAACCTGCGGGCAAGGACAGCAAGATGTCCAAAGTGCAAGCGCCCGGCAAGGAATCGACGGTCGCCGACGCGTCTAGATTTTTGAACAAGGTGCTGGCGGGAGCCGTGCGCGATAAACAGACCAAGGCGGGGCTGGTGACCATCCATCGCGAGGCAGACGGCGCGAAGAGCTACTCGGCCGGTGGCGGAATGGGAGGCGCGCCCATCCACGCGGCGGGATTCGCCCCCTGAATCATACTCGGCCCTCAGTGTGGCTCAGTGGAAATGCCGGGCCGAGTCGTGCATGCTCACGACTGTGGCAGTCCACCTGAGAAATCCTCATAGTGTTCTGGCAGCATTCGAGCGGCGGCCCGAGGCGGTGATCGACGTGCGGTTGCCCGAGGGACCGGCCTCGGACGCCTGGCGGGAGGTCGAGCAACTCGCAAGAACGCACCGCGTGCCGGTTGTCCGCGGTGCAACGCACAACGAACGGGCCGGGCGCCGCGGCCAGCGTGAAACGGCCGGCGGCCGCGGTGGAGTTGCGGAAGCGACAGTCAAAGAGCGGCCCGAGGTCCCGCTGGAAGTGCTGTTTGCAGTCGACGTTCAAGAGGAATCGGCGGCCGAGCCAAGAAGGCATACTTCGCCCCGGCTCTGGTTGGCCCTCGATCAACTCCAGGACCCGCACAATGTGGGGGCGATTTTTCGCACGGCCGCTTTTTTTGGCGTCGCCGGAATTCTGCTGACGCGGGATCGGTCGGCACCGCTTAACGGCACCGTTTACGACGTCGCTTCAGGCGCGATGGAGGTCGTTCCTTTCTCGCACCCGGCTAATCTCAGTCGCGGCTTGGAGATTGCCAAAACCGCTGGGCTTTGGGTGCTGGGAGCATCCGAACACGCGAGTCGCGATGTGGGCCAAGTCGATCGCGATCGCTCGTGGCTGCTGGTCTTGGGCAACGAGGAGCGGGGCTTGCGGCGTTTGACCCTCGACACGTGTGACGAGACTTGCCGCCTGTCGGCCCGCGGCGAAATCGGCTCGCTCAACGTGTCGGTGGCTGCCGGCGTCCTGATGTCGTTGTTGACGTCGGGAGGCGGGCGGTCCCATTAAGAGAGGGGCCCGCAAAGGTGCTCGAGCCCGCAGGGGCGGAACAATCCGAATCCTCGGCGGGGTTTCGCCGTAGGGCAGCATCTGCCTGCCCCCTTTTTCGGCTGCCTTGCTCGAAATCGCGGCAGGCACGGCCTGTCCTAAGAAATTGGTCGCCGGTCGGGCAATCGCGTCAATCACTTCTGGCGGGCGGGTGCTCCCTACGATCGTTGCCGTCGTTCGGTCGGCAGGGGTTCATCGGTCTGCTTGTTTCGGCTCGGTTTGACCGTCACAAGCCATGGCATAGCCTTCTTCGGATTGTTCCGGGGAATGTCCCAGCATGGCTGTTAAGGGAAAACTGACTCCGGCCGAATTTTTGGCCGCGTTGAAAGGGCGCAAACCCCCCTCTAAACGCGAAGCCTCGAAAACTTCGGACGACGTCGATGCTCTCGATCTTTCCGATCTCCAGTCCCCAAAGGACGAAGGATCGGAGGCCGAGGAGTGTGCGCCTGTCGACAGCGACGACGACGCAGTGCACGACGCCTGCTCATCAGGAGACTACCAGGCGGGCAGCCGCTATGTCGGACACTACGTCAAACGCAATTCGCGCTTGTCAGAGTTGTTCGATCGGGTGAACACGCTGCTGGGAAGCGGCAACCAGCTCGATCCCGAGCAGCCGTTTCGCCCGAAGGCGCCCGAAACCCTGGAAGAGACCGGGCTCACCTTCGAAGAGGTCGAGCGGCTGATTCTCAAGTACCTGCTTGCCAAGGGGTCAGGGCGCGGGCGGTCCATTGCGAACCAGGTGCGGCTGCCGTTTCAGATCACCGATCCGATCTTGAAGCAACTGAAGCAGGAACAACTCCTGTCGTTCAAGGGTTCGGCGGAGATGGGCGACTACGATTTCGCCATCACCGAGTTCGGACGCGAGCGGGCGCGGCGCTATTCCGAGGAGTGCACGTATTTCGGTTCGGCGCCGGTCACCCTGCCCGATTATTTGCAGGCGATGGCCGCACAGAGCATCGCCAAGCAGCAGGCCACTGAAGACGACCTGCGGAACGCGTTCAAGGATCTCGTCATCTCTCAGCGGATGCTCGACCGCCTGGGGCCGGCCATCAACTCCGGCCGTGGCATGTTCTTATTCGGCAGTCCCGGCAACGGAAAAACCAGTATCGCCGAACGCGTAACGCGTTCGTTCGGCACCACGATTTGGATTCCCCGCACCCTGGGTATCGATGGCGACATCATTCGCCTCTACGACCCGGGCGTCCATGACGCGGTGGAGGCTGAATCCAGCGACGGCATTCTGAATTTGTCCGGCGTCGACCGTCGTTGGGTGCAAATCGTTCGCCCGACGGTCGCGGCCGGCGGTGAACTCACGATGTCCGAGCTGGAAGTTGTGCAGAACGCGCAAACGAAAATCTGCGAAGCGCCGCTGCAACTCAAGAGCAACTGCGGCGTGCTGATCATCGACGACTTCGGCCGGCAAACGATGCCCGTCGAAACGCTGCTCAACCGCTGGATCGTCCCGCTGGAAAAGCGGTTCGACTTCCTGAACATTCCGAGCGGAAAAAAGATCCAGGTCCCGTTCGATCAGCTCATCATCTTTTCGACGAACCTCGAGCCCAAGGACCTGGTCGACGGCGCGTTCCTGCGACGAATTCCGTACAAGATCGAGGTTCCTGATCCCACGGAGGACCAGTTCCGCGACCTTTGCAAATTGATGGCACCGAATCTGGGTTTTGAATACGACGCTGAGGCGATCGATTACTTGATCGAAAAGCACTACAAGGCCGTCGGACGTCCGTACCGCGCTTGCCAGCCGCGCGACCTGATGCTGCAGGTCCGTAACTATTGCAGCTTCAAACAGACCGCGAAGAAACTATCGGCCGAGGCGTTCGACGTCGCGATTGAGAACTACTTCTCGGTGATGTAGCGGCCGCATTTGCCGCCGCCTCGTCGCGGATGCCATCACACGCGGTTTACAATGACTGGCCGTCCTTCAACCGCAGGGTCCGCCACAGCGCATAGAAGCAGTTCGGCTGTCAGCACACCGGGAGACGTTGTTCACGTGGAGCCGCATCCGCTTCGATTCCTTCGCAATCTCGGCCGTAGCGGCGAGATTGCCGCGGTCTTCGTCAAGCACGGGTTCGGCGACATCGTGGACCAGATCCGGATGCAGCGCTACGTGCGCTGGGGTCGACGCGTCATTCTGAGACAGCGCAATCTTCCCGAAAACCACGAGCCGCGGGCTCGTCGCTTTCGCCGGGCGCTCGAAGACTTGGGCCCCACGTTCGTGAAGTTCGGCCAGGTGATGAGCACGCGTGCCGACCTGATTCCGGCCGACGTGATCGAAGAGTTGACGCGCCTGCAGGAGCATGTGCGGCCGTTTCCTTATGAAGAAGCCGTGGAAGTGATCGAGCGGGAACTGGGGCGGCCGGTGAGCGAACTGTTCGCCGTCTTCGACCCGAAGCCGATCGCCTCCGCTTCCCTCTCGCAGGTTCATAAAGCGATCAGCCACGACGGCCGCACGCTGGCGGTCAAAATTCGCCGGCCGCGAGTGCCGCGCGAAATCGAACGCGACCTGTCGTTGATGACCGAGCTGGCCCTGCTCATCCAAAATCACGTTCCCGAAGCGGCCGTGCTCGATCCGGTGGGGCTCGTGAATCATTTCGCCCGCACGGTCCGCCGTGAAATTCACTTCGCCCGCGAGGGCAGGACGGTCGAGGAATTCGCGCGGTTCTTCCGGAATGACGCGACTCTGGTGGTCCCCAAGGTCCATTGGGACCTGACCGCCGAAGCCGTGCTGACAATGGACTTCGTCGATGGCTGCCGGATCGATGATCGAGCGGCCCTCGCCGCCCAAGGAATCCAGACACCCTTTCTCGCTGCGAACGGCGCCCGCATCTTCATGAAGATGGCGTTCGAGATCGGCGTGTTTCACGGCGATCCGCATCCGGGCAACATTCGGGTGATGCCGGATGGAACGATCTGCCTGCTCGACTTCGGGATGGTTGGCAGTCTCGATGACGAAAAAAGAGAACAACTGGTCGACTTATTTGTCGCCGTTCAACGTCGTGACGTGGCTCGGGCCGTCGAATTGGTGCTGGCTCTGGGCCAGCCCTTTCGGCCGGTCGATATGCCGCTCCTACGAGCCGACGTGCGCGATTTCATCGAGAATTACTACGGCGTGTCGCTGGAGCAACTGCGGGTGGGACGAATGCTCGGCGACTTTGCGGGGGTGATGTTGCATCATGGCATCCGCTGTCCGGCCGACCTGATGCTTTTGATCCGCTGCCTGGTGACGCTCGAAGGGGTCGGCCGCGACTTGGATCCGTCGTTCAACCTGGCTGCACATCTGGCCCCGTTCGTCGAGCGGATCGTTTCCGAACGCTATAGTCCGCGACACATGGCCGACCAGTTCTTCAACGAGTCCAAGAATCTGGCCCGGCTGATGCGCGAGGTGCCCCACTACGTCGGCCGCTCCCTGGAGAAGCTGAGCAAGGACGAGCTGCGGGTGCAGTTCGAGCATACAGGGCTCGATCGCCTGATGACCGAGTTGGATCGCTCGAGCAATCGAGTCGTGATCGGGCTCGTGGTCTCTGCGTTGATCTTGTCGTCGGCGCTCGTGCTGCGGACGGGGTCGGAATCGGTCTGGTTTACGGTTCCCCTCTTTGTCCTGTCGAGTTTGCTGGGAATTTGGCTGATTTACGGGGTGTTCCGCAGCGGCCGGTTGTGAGGGCGCTTTCGCGGCGCGGCCCCCATTGCGGCGTTGATCTTTCGCATCCCTGAGCAGATGTGGACGGGCGGACAAGTGCGCCGGTGCCAACTGCCTCGACCGCGTGGACGAAACCGGTTCCCTTTTTGCAGCATCGCGAAGGCACCGATGTTGGCCTTCGACAACAAATGCGTGGACAAAATCGAGCCGCAAAAATCCTTCTAATTGCCATTTTACGAAACGCTAACTGCGACCTATGTTTGAATTACACAAGTAGACAAAAATCCCATCCCGACCTCGAACCACTTGCGGAAGCAGCTCGCCGGAGGTAAGCCATGAAATGGTTGACTCGGTTTCTCACAGAAGACAGCGCTGCGACCGCGGTCGAGTACGCGGTGATGTTGTCCTTGATCCTGATGGCGGTCTTTGCAACCGTTGCAGCAATGGGCCAGGCCCTGGGCGCTAAGTACACGAACATCGAAGCCCAGATTACTGCCCACGGCGGCTAACGGTTCGCGAAGCCGGCACTGAGCCTTGCGACAACCGAGCGCTTCAGCACGAAGGTCGGCTGGCCGCTCGATGGCAGTGCGCTGTTACATCGCCTTGGGAGGAAACGTCGGCGACGTGGAGCAGAATTTTCGCGCCGCGTTGGCCGAGCTTACGGCGACCCCGGGGATCGAAGTTTTTGAAGTCAGCCCCACGCTCCGCACCCAACCGGTCGGACAATGGGCGGGGACTGATTTTCTGAACGCCGCTGCGCGGGTCGATACGGTGCTCGAACCGTTCGATTTGCTCGAGGTGCTGCAACGGCTGGAGCGTCAAGCCGGCCCCAGGACCGGTCCGCGTTGGGGCCCGCGGGGCCTCGACCTGGATCTAATTTTTTACGGCGATCGCACGATCGACGACTCCCGCCTGCAAATCCCGCATCCCGCCTGCTGGTATCGGCGCTTTGTGCTCGATCCGCTTGCTGCCATCGCTGGCGAGGTCCGGCATCCGACAAAGGACCTGACGATCACTGAGTTGCAGGCGCGCTTACTTCGTCGTCCGCTCCGACTCTCGCTAACGGGCGCCACTCGACCGGTGCGCGAACGTTACGTGCGGCTTTTGGCAGCTGGGTCTGGCATCGAAGTCAGATCGTGGAATTCCGAGCAGGCCGCCGAAGATCTGCCTGAAATTCTGGCCTGGCTGGGTCCGTCGGACGAGGCGCCCGATTTGCGGTTTGATCGATTGCCGCCGTTGCCCCGGCTCGACGTCTCCTCAGTCCCCGATCCCGTGCTGTTCCTGCGAGACGTTCTGCGTTCGGCGCTAGGCTGAGGGCCCGCTCGCCTGACCGCAGTCGCCTCGGTTATTCGGGTGCGCGACGCATTTAGCGGGGCGAAGTCGGTCGCAGGCTTTCGAGCGGAGTCGCCAGGCCCGGTGTGATGGCCCCGTACGGGGCATTGGGTCTCGCGAACGGTGGGTCAACGCCGCTCGCCGCGCGAATGGTGCGAGGCCGATGGGGAATGATCCTCAAATCGTCGAACAGCACCTCGCCCATGCCGTGCAGCGTTAGCGTGAGGATGTACGGGCCGTCCTCACGCACTTCGCGCAATGTCTGGAAGTGTTGCCAGCCACTCTTTTCGGTGAAACGCAGGGCGCTAAGTTGGCCCGGGTCGATGTTGTCGTTCACGGTGATTCCGTCGATGCTGCGCGAGGGAGGAGCAATGACTTTGATCCAGCCGCTGACGTGCAACATCTCGCCCCTGCGCACAGCAATCGGCGGGCTGCTGACCGAGACCGGCGGCTTGGAAATAATCTCCGGCGCATCGATTCCCGTGGACGGAATGGCGATCAATTGCAAAGCCGTCTTGCCCTTGTGGGGCGATGGATAGAGTTCGGCCTCGGCTCGCACGCCTTCGATCGCGTGTTGCGATTGCGACCAGCCCGCTCGGATCACGCCCTGACTCTCGAAATCGCCCGAGGGAAGGAGGTTGTCCTGCGGGTTATCCGCGGTTCGGCCGAGTCGTGCGATGAGGCGATGATGGTCCGGCAGCGTCTGAAAGCAAACGGTGTAGGGGCTGGTGATCGGACCGTACTCGCTTTGCGTCACTGACTCGTTCCAATGGGCGTACTGCAGCACGCGCAAGAGCTGCATCGCGTCTCCGGCCGAGTTTCGAGCCTGGTCAAAGCGCTGGGCCTGGTAGTTCGCTTCGGCCTCCTGCAGGCACCGTTCGGCCTTAGAGAGCAGCCGCGGGCCGTCGGATTGCCCGTTACCCAACTCAGTCAGCTGGGCGTCAACGCCGCGCACGCGCTCCCACTTGGCCTTGGCGAGGTCGATCGAGATTCGCGCACTCGTCGACGCGACCTGCAGAATGTGTTGCTCGACCTGTTCGCGCCAACCGGCGTCGGACGAGACGAGGATGATGGCCGACTGATCAAACTTCGGCAGTGTGACCAGATAGGCCCCGACCGTCTTTTTCTTCTCCAAGGGCCGCAGCCCAGTCGTTGTCAGTTCCCAAAAATGAGCCGTCTCGGAGGGCTCTGGGATCAGGACTTTGGCACTATTGGCCGCGAGCCCGCCGGGCACGTACTGCGCGTCGTGGCTGAGCCACGATGCGATCACCAGCGAATAGTTTGACCCATGGAACACGGCACCGACGGTCTCCTGGGGCATCAGCTTCTTGTTTTTCGCCTGCGTGTCGATTTCGGCCAACTGTTGCCGAATTCCCTTCTCGAGTTGAGTGGAGTCGCGGGGAAAGTCGACCAGCTTCCGAGTCGGCTTGGCGATCTTGTCGTCAATTCTGAAGGTCACCGCCTCGGCGAGACTGGCCGTCGCGAGGAACGGCTCGATGAGTTCCAACTCGAGATTGAGCTGTGCCAGCATCAGCCGCCGTTCGACGGCTCCCGGCGCGTTGCTTTCCAGCGAGGTGCGGCTCCAATAACCGAACCCGCGATAGCCCGCCATGATCGCGGAATAAAGCGAGAGCCGAATCTGTTCCGGCTCAACAACCGCGGGTATCGCGTTGGACTGAATCCGCCAGTCGTTTACGCCGGGCACTGGCTCGGTCTGAATCCAAGTGAAGAGAAACGTGCCCGGGTTTGCCAGGCGCGAACGCTCGATCAGCCAGTTGCGGTAATCCTTGAAGGTGAGGGCCGTCCCTAACAAATGTCGGCTGGTCCCGAGGATTGAGACGTACCGCGAAAAGTTTCGCTCGTCCTCAGCCACATCGATCAATGTCGGGCGGCGTAAGCGATAGTCGTGGGCCCGCAGTTGTTCCAGTTTGGCGGCGACGTCTTCGCGGTCCTGCGAGCTCATCCAAGTGCCCAGGTACCACAGCAGAATCTCGGGCGATTCGTAGGCGCGGGGTGTCGTTCGCAGCCCGTCCGCCGCAAGTTGCTCGACGGGGGCGGGATCAGTCGGCGGCTCGGCAGCGGCGAAGATGCCCCGCTGCCTGAGTGCGGCGAGTCGCGCCCGCTCTTCGGCATTTCGGATCCGCATATAGACCGTATTGACGTGCAGTTGTTTGAACGTGTCGAGGTCTTCGCCATGGTCGATGACCATGATCTCCAAGCGCGAGCGGCCCCCGATTTCCAACTGCCCCTGGCGAATCGCCGCCACCGGTCGCACGGCGCGCGATGGCGCGGCGGGCGCCTGTGGCCCAGCTTCGATCAGGGGCTCGACCTTGGCATCGCCGAGCGTGATCTCGAGCGGCTCCGGCCCGAGTGGGCAGGTGATGACGACACGATCGACGTAGGGGGCACTGACGTCGAGCGGTTCACTGCGAAAACGCCCCCGTAGCAGGCGAATTTCAGACTGCATGGCCTTCTCAGGCGTAGCGCACACCAACTGTTGCCAGCGTCCCGCGTCGTTGTAGTCGCCTCCCTTGATGTAGCTTTCCAGCAGATGTCCAGTTGCCGGATCCTTCTGATTAGGAAAGATCACGTGTAAGTAGATTTCGGCCCCCACGTGGTTCGAGCGAATCCAGACAGTCGCTTTGAGTTCGGGGAGCGCGCGGCCCGGCCTGGGCAGCCGGTGATCAAAGACGACTTGCGTCGCTTCGCGACTGCCGTCGATGACGATTTCCTCGCCCTCGGCCCCGGCGTATCCCCATTGCGTGCCGCGTCGCTGTCGCACGCGTCCTGGAGCTTGATACACGGCCCATTGCGGCTTTTTGCTTAGCAACGGCTGAGGTTCTTCGCCAGGCGCAGCGAACGTCTCCGGCGCGGCGACGAATGCCGCCCCGCAGCAGAGCAAGAAGGTGACCCGAAACCAACGCATGTATTGACGCATCCAGGGCGGCTCAACGCGGCCCCGCTTATCCGTCGCGTCCACCCGAGAAGAAGGGGTTACGCCTCGCAATCCGTCTCGACCACGCAACGCATCGCTTTGGGTTCGGTGTTTCCGTCACGGCCGTTGACGAAACGAAACGCGAGGTGCGATCCAACTCCCAAACGTAAGTCGCGGATACTACTGGCTTTTGCACAATCGGCCAAGATGAGGCGTCCCGTTTGCACGACACGGGAAGAACTGCCCCTACGACCATCAAAGTTTCCGCAAGTTACGCAGCCCCAAGATGTTAAGGATCGCCGACTTGTTTTCGCGGCGTCAGCGGCACAGAATCTGTATCTAGCTTGAGGCACACCTTGGATCAAAAGCGCCCATGAGTATTCAGTCCCGGCTGCCGGACAATCCCCCCGACGAACTGCCCCGCGAGCTGATCGATTTGGCGCGGTCCATCGCCGCGTTGCCTCTCAACCACCAGACCCAGCTTGAAACCGCTTACGTGCGGGTTGTGGACGCCGTGCGTCGTCGCCGGCGAATCTTGGCGCTGGTGCAGGAGGCCCTTTCGCAGCTGCGGCTCGACATCAAATATTTGATGTTCGACTTGGAAATGACCCGCAAGGAGCGGGATGAGTTGCGCGAGCGGCTGGGCGAACTCTGATCGAGTCGAAATCTGCTGAGCCAGCGTTCCCGCGATCCGCTTCTCAACGCAGGACGGGGCGACAGGGGCACGGACGGGTTTGATGCCGCTGGTCGTTTATAAGCTGGGCGGAAGCCTGCTCACGCTGAGCGATCTTGATCGTCGACTCACCACGCTGCTCGAAGAGGGCGTCCCGCTGCCGCAGTCGGCCACCGGTCACGCGCTCCAGCGGGCTGTGCTCGTTGGAGGGGGCCAAGCTGCGGATGTCGTGCGCGATTGGGACCGGCGTCACGAACTGGGTGCAGAGCGCTCGCACGACCTGGCACTCGCCGCGATGACTTTCAATGCGCGGTTCGTCCACTCGCTGCTCGAACATTCTGAGTTGGTGTCGCGGCGCAGTTTGGTCCGGAAGGCGGGCGAGCGCGGCGCGATTGCCATCCTCGATCCTGCCCCTGTTCTCGCCGAGGCCGAGCGACGCGCCGCTGAACCGCTGCCGCGGTCTTGGGAGGTATCGAGCGACTCAATTGCTGCATTTCTCGCGATAAAATGGCGGGCGGCGGCACTCGTGTTGGTGAAATCGACGCCGCGACCGGCACGGCCGAGCCCATCTTCCGCAGCACGGCGCGGTGCGGTCGACAAATACTTCCCACAACTGGCGACGCGTTTGCCACTCGTCGCGTGGGTTAACTTGCGTTCCAAGCGTCCTGTCGTCGAGCGATGGTTGTGAGGCTGACGCCACAGGGCGAATGACCGCGCCGGATCTGCCCCTCGTTGCGACGCCGCGCGGCTCGTCCTAAACTAACGGCATGCCCAAGCATTCTCCATGGTACAAGGACGGTTTGTCATTCACCTGCACGCAGTGTGGCAACTGTTGCACGGGCGAGCCCGGCGTGGTGTGGGTCACCGAGGAGGAGATCGCGAAGATCGCCGAAGTCCGTGGCCAAACGATTGAAGAAGTGCGCGCTCAACACACGCGATTGATCGAAGGTCGCGTCTCTTTGACCGAGCGAGAGAACGGCGATTGCACGTTCTTCGATGCCAAGACTCGGCATTGCACCGTCTATGGAGCGCGGCCCGCGCAGTGTCGCACGTGGCCCTTTTGGAACTCCAATCTGGAGAACCGCCAGGCCTGGAAAGAGACTCAAGAATCGTGTCCTGGCGCGGGCCACGGTGAGTTTTTTCCACTGGAAGAAATCGAGCGACGGGCCCGCGTCATCGACATTTGAGGTCGCGCCGCCGCGAGGTTGCGACCCGATCGATCTCTCTCAATGGTCGCTGCCCCACCGCGATTGCCGGCCGGAAATGTTCGTTTGTTCACAATGCCGTCTCGTCTCAGGGCGGAATGGGCTTATCAAAAGTGGCCTTCCGGGAGGCGGAAGCTTCCTGTTTTCCCTAGAGCGACAAAAGCCCCGGTCTGGACGGATTCCTTCCAGTTGACGGGTGCATTCGCCAATCGGCACGGGTTGCAAATCCAATGGGAGCCCCAGTCGTGTGAAAAAAGCCGCCGCGGGACGACTTGACACTAAGTTCAACTTACCATTACAGTTGAGACACCATCTGCGGGGGTTCAAGGGACGGAATGCCGGTCCGGTCGCATCTCTCGGGGGAGAATCGAAACGTGACCAAAAAAGAAATCGTGAAATCGATTTCCGAAGAGATTGGTCTGACGCAACTCAAGACCAAAGAGATCGTTCAGAAGACTTTCGACGCGATTATCGAGACGCTGGTTGCCGACCATCGGATCGAGCTTCGGAACTTCGGAGTCTTCGAGGTCAAGAAGCGAGCGGCCCGCAAAGCCCGGAATCCGCGAACCGGCGAACGCGTGGATGTCGCGGAGAAATGGGTGGTTACGTTCAAACCCGGCAAAGAAATGGAAGAACGAGTTCGCCAATTGGAACAAGAAGCCGCCGACGCGGCCGCCCGCGCGGCCGCAAACTCCTCCCCAGCGCCAGAACCCGCACATCAGGTTTAACTTTTCTGCTCCGACGACCGATCTATTAGAAATATGTCGAGTCAACGACCAGGAACAGACTCTGTTCGGTTGCCCAAAACGACCAAGCAGAGCACCTAAATCGTTGAAGCGACGATGGATCGAATCGCGGGAACCCGCAATCCCGTCTCCGACCCACCAGAATTGCCCCGGTTCTCGGGGATAGCCTAACGCTCCTTTCGCTCAACTTTGTTGCAAGGTCGAAAGCTCGGCCGTGAAGCCGAGCGCGGACGAATTTCGCGCGCCGACCGAGTCGGCGTTCCAAATTCGGCCCGTGGTGGAGGTGGAAGATGCGGAAGTTTCTGATCACCGCTTCGGTCCTGGCGGCGGCGACTCAGGTCGGCTGCTTTGTGCCCATCTACTCGTCCTCGGCGGACATTCGGGCGCGAGAGCTGATCTATGAGTCGGAAAACCTCCGGCACATCCCAGACATCTGGGAACGGATCTGGGGCTTGGATATGCCGGACGTTGAAACGCCTTACCGCACACACGGCGGCGTGATCTAGTTCAACGTCGGCGGATCCGGCTGTGGTCCATTCTGGACGGTTTCGGCGCGGCGCGCCGAGCGGTTCGGGTGTTGGCTCATTTTCTTCCTACTCGATTCTTCCACCAACTCACTTTTGCCTTGATCAATCTCGTCTTGGAACTCGTGCGCGCGGGGCACCGACTCTCGACCGGTTTGCCCTGCCGCGATGGGCTGATATGCTGACCCGCGGAGGAAAATCTTCGCGTGAGTCGGCTCGCAATCGCGCTTAATCGTCTGCAGCTCGCCAATCCGATCCTGGTCGCTTCCGGAACTTTCGGCTACGCGCGCGAGATGCAGGCTTTCGTGCCGCTCGCGAAGCTGGGCGGCATCATCCCCAAGACGGTCACGCCCTTACCGCGGATCGGCAATCCTCCCCCGCGGACCATCGAAACGGCCGGCGGGCTGCTCAACTCGATCGGCCTGGATAATGACGGCCTCGACGCATTCCTCGAGAAGCATCTTCCGTTCTTGCTCGAGCAGGGGACCGCGCTGATCGTCAACATCGCCGGGGCGAGCGTCGACGAATTTGTCGCTATGGCTGCTCGCTTAGATGCGTTCCCGCGAATCGCCGGTCTCGAGTTGAACATCTCGTGCCCCAATGTCAGCGGCGGCGTCGACTTTGGCACCGATGCCGCGCTAGCGGCCGATTTGGTGAAGCGCGTGCGAGCCGCTTGCCGCTTTCCCGTGATTGCCAAACTGACGCCCAACGTCACGCAAATCGTGCCCATCGCTCAAGCGGTTGCCGAGGCTG
>DASRXU010000097.1:0-5413 GCA_035687365.1 Planctomycetaceae bacterium
GGGAGCCACGCAGCTCACCGCGTTTCGTTCGTGTGCCTTCTTCTTGCTTGATCCGTCGACCGAGCGATTGAAGCTGCGAGCGCACTCGCATCGCGACTCGCCGCTGATTCCCTCGACCGTGCGCAGCCTGGGTGAAAACCCACCCGATCTGCAAGCCCTGTCGCGCGGCCGTGCTGTGTTCGGCGGAGACGATATCAGCCAGGTCGCGTCCTGGTTGCCTCCCGGCACTTTGACGGCGGTGTGCCTCGCCGTCGGTTCGGACACTGGCCCGATCGGCACGCTGTGGGTCTACGATCGTCGGCGTCGCGAGCCGACCGAACGTGAAATGCACGTGTTGGAGTCGATCACCGTCCAAGTGGCCACGTTGCTGGAGCGAGTGGTGTTGCTGCGCGAAAGTGCGACGCAACACCGACTGCAGCGCGATTTGCAACTGGCATCGCAAGCTCAGCCTCCGCAAGTGGCCGCCGCTTTGCCGCCGGGCTCGGGCATCGTAGCGGCGATGCGATCTAACAGTCGCTTCGAGATTGGCGGCGACCTGTGCGAGTTGATTCCAATTGCCGAGGGGCGAACTGCGCTCGCCATCGGCGATGCGTCGGGGCACGGGATTTCTGCGTCGATCGTGATGTCGGCCGTGCGCGGCGCCGTGCAAGTTTTGGCCCTCGACCAGCGATCGCCGTTGTCGCCCGACGAAGTGCTCGCGCGGGTCAATCAGGCGCTGCATTCGATCACGCCCGCCCATCAGTTCATGAGCCTGCTGTATGGCGTGATCGACGCGCGGCAGATGCTGTTCACTTACTCGAATGCCGGTCATCCCTCGCCCGTGCTGATGCGCTTGGGCGGTCCTGTCCAACTCGAGTCGCACGGAATGTTGCTGGGCGTACTCGATGATACGACCTACGGCTCGTCGCAGTTGGCGATCAGCCCGGGCGACGCACTGATCGCCTTCACCGACGGCGTGAGTGAGGCGATGAACGGCAAACGGAAGATGTTCCGCAGCGACGGAATCATCGAGGTCTTGCAAGCGCATCAGGGCCAACCTCCGCAGGCCATTCTGGAAGCCATCTGGTCAGAACTCGAAACGCATCTCGACGGGAACAGCGGGCACGACGACCGTTCGCTGATCGTGATTGGCGTTTCCTCCACCGGCCAAGGAACGGACGGGGACCGGCGATTGGACTTCCGGGGACAGAATGCAAGAATTGAGACGTGATTACACGCAGTCATATCTGGCACTTGGCGAAGACGGGCGGACGGCTCGACGCTTCGCGTATTTCCCGCTGGGGCGTGCAGGCCGCGGCCGTCATTAGTCGATCCGAAGCGCTCCGGGGCGACAGCGACACCGAACTGCTCCGCCGGGGACGCGAACTTCGCTGGCAGGCCAAAACCCAACCCCGCTTGGCCGATCTTTTGATCGAGGCCTTTGCCCTCGTCCGCGAAGCGGCCCGCCGGCAGCTTGGCTTCCAACACTTTCACGTGCAGATTCAAGGAGGCATTGCCCTGTTCGAAGGGCATGTCGCCGAAATGCAAACGGGGGAAGGCAAAACTCTCACCGCCACCCTGCCCGCTTTCTTGCGCGGACTCACCGGCCGCGGTTGTCACATCGTCACCGTGAACGATTACCTGGCCGGGCGTGACGCTGAAACGATGGGACCGATCTTCGAACGGCTCGGGCTCTCCGTCGGCTGCATCCAAACGCCGATGCAGACCGAGGAACGCCGCGCGGCCTACGCGAAAGACATCACTTACGGCACGGCGAAGGAAATCGGTTTCGACTTTCTGCGCGATCGCCTGCGGACCGGGGCCGACGCTTCGGGCGGCTATCGTCGGCGCGATGGCTTGGGTGCCGAAGGTCGGGGAGGCGGACCGGCCAGCGAGGCGCCCGTCCAACGGGCCCATTACTTCGCCCTGATCGACGAAGCCGACAGCATCCTCATCGACGAGGGGCGAACGCCGCTGATCATCGGACTCACTCAGCCAAACACGGCGGCCACGGTCAACCTGCTGCGCTGGAGCCAACGGGCGTCGTTGCGGCTGGAGCGCGATATCGAGTTTATTTTCGAGCCCGATCGCCGCACGGCTTATCTCACCGATCGCGGTTGCCGCAAAGTCCTGCTGATGGCCAAGCCGTCACTGTTGGATTGTGTCGACGCCGAGCGGATGTACAAGCACGTCGAGCAGGCGCTCTCTTCGCGGTATGGCTTCCAACGCGATCGTGACTATGTCGTCGTCGAGGACAAGATCGTGATCGTCGACGAGTCGACCGGTCGGCAAATGGACGGCCGCAAATGGCAAGACGGCCTGCATCAAGCGATCGAAGCGAAAGAACTTGTGCCGATCACCGCTGCCACCGGCCAGGCCGCGCGGGTCACCGTGCAAACTTATTTCCGTCAGTACGAGCACGTCTGTGGCATGACGGGCACGGCCGTGCAAGCGCGTCGCGAGTTGCACACGACGTATGCCATCAGCGTGTGCCCGATCCCGACCAATCGTCCCTGCATTCGCACCGGTGCCGCGCCCCGCATCTTCGCCACGCTGAAACAGAAACGGCACGCCGTCGTTCAGGAAATCATCCGCATGCATGCGGCGGGCCGCGCGGTCCTGGTCGGCACGCCATCGGTCGAAGCTTCGGAAGCGTTGGGCCGTGAACTCGCGGAATGCGCGATCGAACACCAGATCTTGAACGCCCGCTTTGACGAACGGGAAGCCGAAATCGTGGCCCAGGCCGGGCAGGCCCAAGCCGTCACTATCGCCACCAACATGGCCGGACGCGGAACCGACATCCAGCTCGACGAAACCGTTCGCACGTCGGGCGGCCTGCACGTGATCGCCACCGAAATGCACAGCTCAGCCCGCATCGATCGCCAGCTCGTGGGCCGCGCGGCCCGGCAGGGAGATCCCGGCTCCTATCAGTTCTTCCTCTCGCTCGAGGACGAACTGCTGCGCTGCTTGAAACCGGAAAAGCTCCTACGCCTCCGCAACTCGGCCCGCCCGAACGCCGACGGCGAACTTTCGAACCTGCAATGGCTCCGCCTGTTCCGCCGCACGCAGCGTTTCTTGGAACGCATGCATCGCAAGGAACGCAAGAACCTCCTCCGCCACGAGCGCCAACGCTCCGAAGCCCACAACCACATGGGCCTCGACCCGTACCTCGAACTGACCGACTGAATTTCTCCAGCGGCTGAGAATTTCGATCGGGTGCCACGGCTGAGACGTTTCGGCTCAGCCGTGTCTTAAGCCCCAACGGGGCGAGACAAATTCTGCGTCCGCGCGGCGTGCTCGCGAACTACGCGCTTACGAAACCCCGAACACGTCCAACTGCTTCACCTCGTTCGAGACCAAATTCCGGCTGTTTTCTCGCTGAATGTCCGAGTCCCGTCCCGGTCCCGAGGATGCCTCGGTATCCGCTGCGGCTGACGCGGCCTTGGCCGCAAGCATGGCCGCGGTCTCGCGGACCATCGCCGCATTCAGGCACTCGACGCCCGTTGACCCCGAGTTTCGGCGGTTTTGTCGCTCGACAAACTGTCCCGTCCCAACGTCGTACACCTTTCGATCGGGCCCCGCCGCCCGGCGCGCCTCGCAGGCGGCTTGCGACAGGTCCGTTGGCGCCGGCAGGCGGCTGTACGTCACCACCGTCCGTCGTCGATCGAGCCGCTCCTCTTCCTTGTTCACGCCCCCTTTCTTGACGAGCGCCTCGAGCAGCCGCGCCATCCGATCGCCGCTGACCCCCAGCACGTCCCGCAGGAACCGCGCACTGCATCCGTCGGGATGAGCGGTCAACAATTCGAGCACCCGCTGACCCTGCCGCTCGACCGCCAACGCCCGCCGGCGCAATTGCCGATCTTCGCGCGTGGCCACAAACCGCTCCTCCACTTGAGCCTCGGCCCAGGAGACCGAGCGCAGCGCAGTCTTCCACATGCGGGTCTCCTCACGCGTCGGCAAAATCGGCCCCGCATCCGAAGCAGGCAACAGAGCCCCTTCGTCGACGTCGAGCGCCCACAGTCCCTGTTGTCCAGAACGGCCACCGACGGAGAGCCACAACTCATGCTGGCCCGTCTCCGGCTCGAAGGGACGGCGTCGCGCCAACGTGAGCCACTGAGCCGAGAACTCCGCAAAGCCCGTCCCGGCGATGTCATCCAACGCCGCCGGCCGGCCGGAGTTGTGGCCGCGTTTGCCATGATGCACGAGCAACACGGCCGCGCCGCTCGACTCGCACAGCTCCGTCAGCGGCCGCAACAGCTCGCCCATCGCAAACAAATTGCGCGGCTGTTTGCTGCCGAGCGCCAGATACGCCGGATCTATCACGACGCAAACCGGCCGCTCTCGCTCAACGAGTTCTTGCAGGGCCAGCAAATCGACCGGTCGATCGAGCCGCGGCAAGTCGGTCGAGACCACAAAGTTGTCGAGCGATTCCAACGACAAGCCCCGCTCCGCGCAGATCCGCCGCGCAAGCGATTGCAAGGCATCCAACCCCGACTCGCCCGACAGAAACAACACGCGTCCCGACTGCGGCACCGGAAACCGCCCAAGGAACGGCGTGCCACTCGCCAGCGAGATCAACAGATCGGCCGCGAGCGAAGTTTTGAGCGTTTTCGCCGCCCCATAAATTCCCCCCGGCTGACCGGCCACCAGAATGCCGGGAATCAGGTAACGAGTCGTCCGCTCGCTCGCGTTGAGCTGCGAGCCATTCAGCAGCCGAAACCGATTCTTGAGCGTCTCTTCGATCTCTTCCGCCAACGGCCACTCAGCGTCGTCAGCAAAATTCTCCGGCGTCGCCCAATCAGGCACCAACCGCTCGGGCCCGACCTCGTGCGGCTTGGCCCCCAGCCCCAGCAAGAAGGCCGCCATCCGGCGATCCTGCGCCCGAAGAAACTCGGGGTAACTCGTAAACGTCTGGTTTCCAAGCGTCCACGTTCTTTGACCGTTTTCATGTCCAACGACCATGTGCGAACTCCAGCTCAGGTTGGAAAGTGTCCCGCCGGGTGCCACGGCTGAACTCGTTCAGCCGTGCTTCCTTTTTCCCGGCGGTCGCAGTCGGTTGCCTGTTTCTGGAGGCTTCGAAACAAACAAAGCCATCGCCCAAAAAACAGGCGACGGCTCTCGTTAAGAGACTTGCGGCGCTTTACGCGCCTCCGTCAATGCGAATTCAAGTTGTCACCTTCTATCTTACCACGCCGGATTTTCTGCCCAAGATCAGTTTCTTGCATTGCTCTCGTTCCCAAGCTCCGCTTGGGCACGCCGCCCCTCGAAGCTCTGCTTCGATTCCCTCTTCTTCGAGGCAGGGGACGCGAAGCGGAGCTTCGGGAAAGTTCGGTCCCAAGCGGAGCTTGAGGGTGTCCGGGAATTCAGAGTGCGTCGGTGAGCCAACGAAGTCGTCCGTTTTTGTTGCCGCAACGGTGGTTATAGCGCACGAGCA
>DASRXU010000098.1:0-5674 GCA_035687365.1 Planctomycetaceae bacterium
TGAGCAGGGCGACGGCCGCCGTGCTTCCCGGGGCACCCAGCTTGTCGAGACCGATGAGATGCAGGATCTCGCCCACACTGTCCCCCATCTTGGGCGCTGGAGCCAGCGACAGATCAACGATTCCGAATGGCACTCCCAGGCGTTCGGCCACTTCGCGGCCGATCAGTTCGCCGACGCGCGTGACGCGGAATGCCGTTGATTTGATTTCTTCGGCGATGTCATTGAGCGTGCAATTGGGGGCCGCGTCGAGGAGGCGCTCGAGAGCCCGTTTGACGACGCCAGGTCCGCTGACGCCGATGTGAATCACCGTGTCGGGCGACCCTTCGCCGTGAAAGCCGCCCGCCATAAATGGATTCTGGTCCGGAGCGTTCGCGAAAATGCAGAGCTTCGCACAGCCGAATCCGTTGCGGTCGGCCGTGACGTTAGCAATCTCCAGAATCTTGCGGCCCAACAGGGCGACCGCGTTCATGTTAATGCCCGCTTTGGTCGAAGCGGCATTGACCGACGCGCAGACCCGTTGCGTGGTCGACAACACGGTGGGCAAGCTCTCGATGAGCTTGATGGCGCCGGCTGTCATCCCCGCTTGCACGAGCGCCGAATACCCGCCAATCAGATCGACCTGCACGGCCTCGGCCGACTCATCGAGGGCCTTCGCGATGCGGATCAGCCCGTCGGTGTCGAGTCCGTCCGCGATTCTCGCGATGGGGGTCACCGCCAGCCGGCGATTGACGATCGGAATTCCGTAACGGGCGGAGACTGTCGCACAGGTCTCCTTGAGCTTTTGCGCGGCGGACCGAATCGTCATCGAAATCAGTTCGCAGGTCTTGCCCGGGTCACGGTCGACACATCCGCAGAGATTGATTCCCATCGTCACCGTGCGGACGTCGAGATTCTCCTGCTTGACCATGCGAAGCGTGGAAAGGATGTCTTCCGTCTGCGACATGGTCGGCTTTCAGACTCCGGGAAAATGTGCGAGTTGAAGTAAGGATCGTCGCGACACGAGTAGAGCGGTGGGACGAATCGCGACGAATGAATTGCGATCGGGCGCTAAGTCCCCGCCGGCTGCTGAACTTTGGTTGAAGGCTCGGGTTTGGGCGTCAAAGACTTGCGTAGACGCATCGACAAGCGGACGGGACGTGGATCGTTGGTCGCGCTAAAAATATCTTCGTGTTGCAAAGCGGCCGACAACCCTACGGCACTGCCGAGTTGCTCGAGTTCCTGTTGCAACGCCAGGGCATCCACTCCGCCGGGCACGGCCAGTTCCATTACCATTACGAAGGTTTTTCCGTTGTCGGCCCGGCGCGCGAAGACATCGGTAATATCGATCTCTTCCTGGGCCAGTCGGGCTGAAATTTGACGAATCATCCCGGGCTTGTCCTCACCCTCGGCCGTCAGAAAGTATTTTTCTGCGCCTTCGGAGGGTAAGTCTTGCAGGGTTTCGACTTTCGGGTCTTTGAGATTGACTTCGACTCCGAACGGGCGACAAACACCGCGAATATGATCGATGATGACCGACGGATCGCGGTGCTCGGGAAACTCGGCCGACATGATGATGGTGAAGAAACGTTGCATCACCGTTTGACTGACTTCCTGGATGTCGCCACCGAGTTCAGCCAACGACGTGGTGACCGCGGCCAGAATTCCGACGCGGTTCGCCGCCATCAGAGTGATGATGTATCGCTTGGACATCCGAGGACCTTCGCGAACCGCCCGCCTTCGGGCTCGCCTCAAAGAATCGATCGATTGTGGCAAGAACCAGTCGTGACCGCCAGCCCCTCGATAATGAGAAATTCGACGTTCGATTCCAAAATCGAAGCGCCACATGCACGTTTTGTCATTTCCCGCCCCTACGTTCGGACATTGGACCTGGGACTTGCGTTCGCACTAATCTAGGAGCGAGAAAAACCAGCCGGGGAGACTGTGAATGAACGCGGAAAAAGTATTGATCGACGGGGCGTGGACTGAATCTGAGGGTCGAGAATCTTTTCAGGCCGACAATCCTCAAACGGGCCAAGCGCTCGCGGCGGCCTATCCGATTAGTCCTTGGAGTGAGGTCGAACGCGCGATCCGAGCCGCGTCGTCGGCCGCCTGGCGCGTCCGTGCCTGGGCGGGAGAACGCTTTGCCGCTTTCCTGGAAGCGTTTGCTGGAAGACTAGAAAAGCGCGCGGAAGAATTGATCGCAACGGCCCATGCCGAAACGGCGTTGGCGGTGGATCCCCGACTGAAGTCGGTGGAGCTGCCTCGCACGGTGAACCAACTGCGGCAAGCCGCCGCCGCGGCCCGCGACGGGTCATGGGTGCAGGCGACAATCGACACGAAGGCCAACATCCGCTCGATGTACGCGCCGATCGGCCCGGTGGTGGTCTTCGGTCCGAATAATTTCCCATTTGCTTTCAACGGCGCCGCCGGCGGTGACTTCGCGGCCGCCGTGGCAGCAGGCAACCCCGTGATCGCCAAGGGACACACGTCGCACCCTGGCACTTCGCGCCTGCTGGCCGAAGAGGCCCATCAAGCCGCGCTCGACACAGAGATGCCGGCGGGCTTTGTGCAGTTGATCTATCGCACGTCGCACGCGGATGGAGAGCGGATCGTCTCGCATCCGTTAGTTGGTGCCACTGGATACACGGGTTCGCGGCAAGCCGGCCTGCGCTTGAAAGAGGCGGCCGACCGCGCGGGCAAAGCGATTTATCTCGAGCTGTCGAGCGTCAACCCGGTGTTCGTCCTGCCCGGGGCACTCGACGAACGTCTCGACGATTTGGCCCAGGAGTTCGCGACGAGTTGCCTGATGGGAACGGGACAGTTTTGTACCAACCCCGGATTGGTCGCGCTTGTCGGCGGTGGGGTGGCCGAGAAATTCATCACGGCCGTCACGCAGCGGTTTACTCATGCGCCGACGGGAACGCTGCTGGGCGAAGGCGTGCGTCGCAATCTCGTCGAATCTGTTCGTGCGTTGGTGGCGGCCGGTGCGAAGGTTGTCACCGGCGGCGCTCCGCAAGGAGGATCGGCCGTCCGTTGCGAGAACACGTTGCTGCGGGTCGACGGCGAAACGTTTCTAAAACATGCCGAAGCTTTGCAAACGGAGGCTTTCGGAAACGAATCGCTCTTTGTCGTCGCCAAGGATGCGGATCAATTGTTGCAAGTTGCCGCCAAGCTCGAAGGCAATCTCACTGGCTGCATCTACAGCCACCGCGGCGGTCAGGACGATCCGCTTTACGATCGGCTGGCACCCGTGCTTCGCGAGCGCGTGGGACGGCTGCTGAACGACAAGATGCCGACCGGCGTTGCCGTCAGCCCGGCCATGAATCATGGAGGCCCGTTTCCGGCCACCGGCCACCGGGGTTTCACGGCCGTTGGCATCCCCGCGGCTTTGCACAGATTCGCCGCGTTGGAATGCTACGACAACGTGCGTCCCCACCGTTTGCCGATCCCGCTTCGCGACGCGAATCCGACGGGTCGAATGTGGCGGTTCATCGACGGCACTTGGACGCAGGCCTAACCGCGCGATGGCCTAGACGGACTAACCGCGTCGACAATCTGCCGTGAGTGCTTTGAGTGTCGCAGGCGGGCAATCACGAGTGTCAGCGCCGACGGCGACGATCGCCGATGGGCCCTCGGGGCTGACTTTCGTGGGTGGATTCGAGGCGGGAGAGCCTGGTCTCAATCCGGTCCAATTGATTTTTCAACGACAAGAGGCCCTCGTAGGTGACTTCGACGAAACGAGCGAGTGCCGGACGACCACTGATGCCAGCGTCGAGGCAGCCTTTCATTTCGGCGAACACATCCCCATTCGGGGGGTCGAGGGTCCCGTCGGGCTTCGTGGGTCCCACGGGGCGTAAGCTCCTCACCGTTGGGCCCGCGATTGCGTTGCGGCGTTCTTCGCCGTTGCGTGGTCACAGGCCGGTCATCGGTCGCCTAGCCCAACGCAAAACGTATGCCGCGCCCGTCGCCGCGTCACTCTTGTAAAGAACACTTAATCCTTGGCCCGGATTTCAGAGCCAAAAGGGCGCAGGGACCAAGAAGGCGTGGTGTTCGAAGAGCACGCCTTTGCCATGCTGGCCAATAAATTGCGTGAAGAAGAGTAGGAACACGTAGACAATCAACAGCGGCCCGATCAGCAAACGGGCCGACCAACGCCACAGAAAGCCCGCCCGCTGCTCGCGTCGCAAAGCCCGTCCGTACGCCCAACCTGTCACGAGCCGCGCCGGATAGATACTGAGAATGAAGACGAGCGTCACGAACCACATCGCGTCTTGCGGCAGCAGAAAGATCTTCAGCAGATAAAGCGGGAGGGCGAGCACATAGGTAGCCACGACGGCAAGCAGCCACGCGAACGGTGCGTGACTGAAGAGTCGCCGAACTTCGCGCAGCTCGAATAATCCTCGGAACCGATTCTCGCTGGCGAATCGGGCCTGCAGAAACGGCAGCCATGCCAGCACGGGCACGAGCAAGAACCCGCCCAAGATCGTGACCACGATCTGTTTGCCCTCGGTTTTGCTGGCGAAGGCGAACAACGCAGTCGGCACGACGAGCCAAGCGAAGGCTCCGAAGGCGCCGCGCACGCCGAGCCAGAAGTGATAGCGGAGCCGCAGTCCCGCCACGAAGGCGCGGATTTCGGCCGCGGCCTGATCGGCGTAACCGCCGAGGCGCCACTGGCGCAGGGCCCAGCGCGCGTTTTTGATGGGACGCAGAAAGCAGCCGACCGATCCGCCCCGCGCGAGCGCGAGACAAAGATGCAGGGCAATCGCGATCGACAAGGCCGTGACGGCAAAATCCAAACGCCGCGTGCTGCGGCTGGTCGGATCGATGAGGCGCGCGTCGGCGGCAACATTTGCCAAGAATCGCAACGGCAACAGCCACAGCCAAATGCCCAGCACGATCGATCCCAGCCGCGGGGCAATACTCAACAGAGGAAAAGCGCGCCGCAAACGGCCGCCTCGAGCGACGCCTCCCTCAGCCTCCAGCAGGTAACCGAGCACCAAAAAGTTGACGATGGGAATTGCCGCCAAGAGGGCCAACAAGACGATCAGGCTGACGATTCCGAATGACGCGCGAGCGGCCCACGCAATTGCGCGGAACGGGTGGCGCCACGGCGAGGGGAATTCGGCCAACCGCCCGCCGCCGCGATAATCGTCCGTCGGGGTGCGAGACACCTCAGCCAGCGTCGGCACAAATTCTTTAACCGGCAAAGCGGTCGCAGTCGCAACCGAATCGGCCGCCCAGGACGCTGCTTCCCAGTCGATTTTGTCGTTCGGGGAACCCGCTTGGACCACGTCCGTATCCCGGTGGAGAGAGACACGCTGCCGCACGTCTCATGTTACCAAGTGCGAGAGTTCGCGGATTCAAGACAATTGCAGCGAGACGTACCCGGAACAAACTGGTCCTAGTCGAGGAACTAATCCACCCGAATCGGCCATTTTGTCGAGACGCCGCACTAGTAGTGTGCATCTGGCTAGGCAAACAGCGGCAGCGAACTGAGCAGCGGCAGCGAACTTGGCTGCAACCGAATTGTGCTAAGCAAGGTATACTCAGGGGCGAAGTCCTGTTGTGAGAATGTTGGCCGGAGATGGGTCCCGGGCCGGGAGCCCCTGACGGTGGGAAAGAACCGCTTCTCGCGTCTCAAGACGCTCGCCTTGCCGCTGATTGTCGTGTTGGCTGTTTGCACGCTGGTCGGGTG
>DASRXU010000099.1:0-3300 GCA_035687365.1 Planctomycetaceae bacterium
CGAGATCGAGGCGCTGGCCGAATGGGTGAAGATGGGCGCGCCGTGGCCGAAAGAGATCCCGAAGGAGCATGCCAAAACTGGCCCCTCGAGCGGCGACTTCACGATCACCGACGAAGATCGCCACTATTGGGCCTTCCAGCCGATCGGTCATCCGCAGCCTCCCATAGTTCATAAGAAGGACTGGGCGGCCAATCCGATCGACGCATTTATTCTCGCGCGGCTCGAAGCAAAGGGCCTCGCTCCCAATCCTCCGGCCGAGCCGCGGGTGTTGATCCGCCGCTTGTTCTTCGACGTGATCGGCCTGCCGCCGACGCCTGAAGAAGTCGACCGGTTCGTCGCGAATCCTTCCGACGAAGCGTACGGGAAGCTGATCGACCAACTGCTCTCGCGAAAAGAATACGGCGAGCGTTGGGGCCGGCACTGGCTCGACGTCGCTCGCTTCGCGCAGACCAACGGCTACGAACGCGACGCCGAAAAGCCCGAGGCGTGGCGCTACCGCGATTACGTCATCAACGCGCTCAACGCCGACAAGCCCTATGACCGCTTCATCACTGAACAACTCGCCGGCGACGAACTCGACGAGCCGACCGCCGAATCGATCACTGCCACCGGATTTTACCGACTGGGAATTTGGGACGACGAACCGGACAACCAGGCGGCGGCCGCTTGGGACGAAATCGACGAGATGGTCCGCACGACGAGCGCGGCCTTCTTGGGACTGACGATGGGCTGTGCCCGCTGTCACAATCACATGTTCGATCCGATCCCGCAGGAAGACTATTACCGGCTGGCTGCCTTCTTCCGAAACATCGAGCCGTACGGAAAAGCACTCAGTGCGACGCATCTGGGCACGAACGAAGACGGGATTTTTACGCCGGTTGGGAACGAGGCCGAAGTAGCCGTCTGGAAATCGCGGCGAGCCGAACTGTCGCGGCAGATGGCGATTACACGCGCGAAACTCGACAAGCTGCCGAAGAAAACCGCCAATCCATCCGAGCGCAAGCCGGTGGTCGACGAACTTGCCAAGCTCAAGAAACTGCAGGCCTCGATTCCGTTGGATAAGGCCCTGTCGGTGCGCGAGTGCGGACCGCCGCTACGAGAAACGCACGTGCTGATCCGCGGCAACGTCGCGGCGCCCGGCAAGCGCGTCGAGCCGCGGTTCTTGAGCATTCTCGGCGGAAAGGCGCCGGCCGCCGTTCCCGTTTTGTTCACCGGGTCCGCTGCGCGCAATTCGCTCAAGCCGATGCTCGCCGAATTTGGATTGCGGCCGACGATGGGGCTGCGGCGCGAATTGGCGAAATGGATCGCCGACAAAGACAATCCGCTGACCGCGCGGGTGATGGTCAACCGTGTGTGGCAGGAGTATTTCGGTCGCGGCATTGTTCGCTCGACCGACAACTTCGGCCGCGCGGGGACGCCACCGACGCATCCGGAACTTCTGGCCTGGCTGGCCCGCGATTTCGTCGACGGCGGCTGGCACCTCAAGCGGTTGCACAAGCGGATTCTGCTTTCGCGGGCGTATCGCATGTCGTCATCGGCCGGCAATCCGCAAGGCCGCGCGATCGACGCCGACAACGATCTCTTCTGGCGGCAAAGCATGCGACGGCTCGATGCCGAGGCCTTGCGCGACTCGATGTTGGCCGTCAGCGGGCGTCTGAATCCGGCCGGCGGCGGACGCGGAATCTTTCCGCCCCTGTCGCGCGACGTTCTCGCGACACAATCGCGGCCCGGCCTGGGCTGGGGAGCAAGCAGCGTCGAGGAACAATCGCGCCGCAGCGTTTACATCTATCTCAAGCGGACGCTGATGGTGCCGTTCCTGGAAACCTTCGACTACACGAACACAGCCGAATCGGTCGGCACTCGCCCCGTGACCACCGTCGCGCCGCAGGCCTTGCTGTTGCTCAACAGCGAATTCACCGATCTGCAAGCCAGAAATCTTGCCGAGCGCGTGCGACGCGAAGCGGGCGACGCGCAAAGCCGGCAGATCGAGCGACTGTTCCGTCTCGCCCTGGGCCGAGTAGCGACACCCCGCGAAGTGAAAATCGCGAACGACCTGCTGAAGCGGAGTTCCGAAACCGCCAAGGACCAAGCCGATCCGCTGCGATCGCTGTGCCTCGTGGTGCTCAACCTGAGTGAATTTGCTTACCTCGATTAGAAATCCAACTCCAAGAGTAAAACCACCAAGGCACCAAGAGCACCAAGGAAAGAGAAGTCAGACTTTGTTTTTTCTTGGTGCCCTTGGTGCCTTGGTGGTTCATTCTCTTGAATAAGACGTCTGTTAGAATGCGACGGGTGATCGAATGAGCGACGGGTCATCGAAACAGCCGGAGGTCGGTCGAGGATTCTGCGGGCGAACGCGCCGCGAATTCCTCTGGGAGACCGGTGCCGGGTTTACCGGCGTGGCCCTCACCGCGATGCTCGCTCGCGACGGATTCTTCGGCGGACGCGCATTCGCCGGCGTTACGCCGCCGGGCCGATCGCTCGATCGTCCACTCGCGCCGATCGCTGCTCCATTTGCCGCCAAAGCCAAGCGGTGCATCTTCCTGTTCATGTACGGTGGTCCGTCCCAGATGGACCTCTTCGACTACAAGCCCGAGTTGCAAAAACGGCACGGGCAGACGGTGAACGTCGAAGTGCGTCGCAACCTTGTCGTGCCGCAGACGCTATTGGCCTCGAAACGCCGCTTCGCAAAACACGGTCAGTCGGGTCAGTGGTGTTCCGACGCCCTCCCCTGCCTCTCCAAACAGATGGACAAGCTGGCCGTCATCAAATCGCTGGAGATGGATTCCTTCGCGCACGCCTCGGCCCTGATTCAAATGAATTCGGGCCGCGTGTTGCAGGGGCATCCCTGTCTCGGAGCGTGGGTGAATTACGGGCTGGGAACGCTGAACGAGAACCTGCCTGGTTTCGTGGTGATGCTGGATCCGCGGGGCGGGCCGATCGCGGGGGCCGCCAACTGGATGAGCGGCTACATGCCGGCCGCCTATCAGGGAACGGTGCTGCGCTCGACGGGGCAGCCGATTCTCAATCTTGCTCCTGCCAGCCGCATCGATCGCGATTGGCAGCGGGCCCAGGTGCAAACGATCAACGCGCTCAACGCCGAACACCTCGCGTCACGGCCCGGCTATTCGGAACTGCAAGCGCGAATCTCTGCGTATGAGCTGGCGTTTCAACTGCAATCAACCGCGCCCGAGGCCCTCGACCTGTCGCTCGAAACGCGGGCCACGCAGGAACTCTACGGCCTGCACGCTCCGAAGCCAGCGCACAAGCTGTCGTTGGGCAGCGCTCCCTTCGGCCGGC
>DASRXU010000100.1:0-2922 GCA_035687365.1 Planctomycetaceae bacterium
GAGAATCATGCCGATCTTCTGCGCCGGATTCGTGTGGAGTTCTACACGCTGACTCTCGGCGATAAATCGCCGATCAAAAAAAAGCTGCCTTTGATCTGCCACATCGAATGGCAAAGCGTTCAACATGAGCAGGCAGAGCCATGGCACGGCGATGATCCGTCGAAGCGGACGAGCAGGATTTGCTGGAAGGTTGTCGCGTGGTTTAACCGCGGTCAAGCCGTGCCGTATCCTACGTGGTCCATGATCCGGGAAACACTCGCGCGCCCGGCTTCGGTCCGACACGCACGCGGAATGGGGCAGCGCAACCACCAAATGCGGCTGAAAGTCCCGAATGCCCGGGGTAACGGGACACACCTCGAAAAACCACCCAATATCCGAGCCGGCGCATCAATGCATAGCGCGTTGTCCGACTTCTAACAGCCGAGTCCGACGACTTCGGGCCCTGCAAAAACGTCTGCCCTCAGCAAGTCTGGATCGAGGGACCTGAGCGGGTCACTGCTTGCTGCCCCTCGGCGGCGAGGTGGCCTTCGGCGCGCTCGGACGCGGTGTATTGCGCGGTTTCTGGGCGTTGGCAGCGGGAACCGAAGGGGAGACGAGGTTGAATAAATTGATGTACGAATCGAGGACTTGGCTTTCGGGACCCTGACCAAAATCCTTTTTGAGGTCCTGCAATCCTTGTCGCGCGTTGGCGACATTCTTTTGTAGGTCACCCAATCCGCCAGCTCCCAGCAGGTTTTCGACCATTGGGCCCAGCTGCTGCTGTGCAGCGGGAGTCTGTAACAACGGCGCGACTTGGCCCATGAGGGAGCCGGCAGCAGCTGGCGTACCATTTGTCGCCGTGGCACTGTGACGATTGTTCGGCAACGGCTTATCGCCGATTGCAATCAAGTCGATCTTGTCACGGCCGATGGTTAATTCGCCAAAGCTGTCGCTGCGAAATACGAGATGTTTCTCGTCCATCCGGACGACTTTGCCACGAATCGAATCGCCATTCACAAGTTGAACGGAATCGGCCCGGGCCCAAACAGCCGCGCTGACTGCCCCGACGGCCATCAGGCTGCGAATCGCGAAGCGAGAAGTCATGTTGTGCTCCTACCCCTATCGTCCCCAACGTCAATTGCCTGTTCGTCAGACAGCGTCGGTGAGGCCGTCGCCCGACAGCCGCCGCCGCAACTCCTTGATTTCATTCTCCAGAGCGAATTGCTGCATGCGGAGATCTTCTATGACACGAAATGGATAATCCTTGGCGGCCCGCGAGATGATCAGCCGCAGCAATGCCGAGAGGGCCATCAATAGCGCCAACGCAGCAAGAACGGCCATCAGTCGTTGAGGATCGTTCCACCAGAAACGATTCTCACCGGCCCACCAGAACACGCTGATGGTCGTGACCGAGAGGGCCGCAAGAACCAAACGCCTCCGGACGTGCCGACCCCAGTAACATCGTTCACGCTCCGTGCGCCGGGGCGTATTGCGTCGCGACCAACCTCCGTAGAATTCCGAAATCACGATCCCCAGCGGATAGAGAAACAAGGCCAAATAGCCCAGTCGCTCAATCTGTGGACTTACGAGAGAAAATCCCTCGTAGCCCGTACTACGAGTCAGATTGGTGAACGCGGCTGCGAGGGCGTCGTCATCATGCTCGTCAACCGCTTTGGCGATTGCCGCGCGAAAGTCGTCGAGCGTCGCCTCACTGAGCGGGGAGCCACCCCCAGTAGAGTCCGAGCCATTCGAGTTTTCGTTGGAAAATGATCCGGTTGGGCCCACCGCGGGAGCCTCGTTGGGCCGTGATTCTCCGGAGCGCGCTGATCCGCCGGGCCGCTTGAATTCGCCGGTGATGGGGTCGATCCCCAGAAAAGCGTGCAATGGGCTCAACGCTTGTCGACCGTCGGCTGGTGCGGTCGCTCCCGGGGAATGCTGAGGAGGGACCGACGTTTGTTGTCCGTCCGCTGACGCGAGTCCCGCTATTGCGAGACTGAAGACCGTGGCCTGACACACAATTCGCCCGAACATTCGTCGATCCTCGCAGTGGCGGCAGGGCACCGACCGGAGTCGTGGTCAAGACCGTCGTCTCTTCTCTGAAGTGGATTGTCTGGGCGCCATATCGATTTGGTCAAGTGCCGGTTGGGGTGCGTATGATTAGCCAGAGCGCAACCGCGTTCGCGTTGCCAGCATGAACTGTTGAGGAAACGGAAACCGATGCGATTCCGATCAGCCGTCCTCTTGGCAGGCGTCGCGCTGCTTGCGCTGGCCCAACGAGTGCCGGCCGGCCAGTTAGTGACCAGCGAACGATTGCTCCCACGAGGGACTGTGGCGTTTGCGAAAATCCCTAATGCTGCCGAGTTCCGTCGCCGCTGGAATCAATCATCGTTTGGGGCGATGCAAAGAGATCCGGCCTTCGGATCGTTCGTTGCCGATCTGGAACGACAGTTGGACGAACGCACCGCCTGGATCAAACGAGCGACCGGTCTGGGCGTCAAAGACCTCTGGCTCTCTCTCAAGGGCGAAGTGGCTGTGGCAGTCGTCCACTCGGCGGACAATGGCTTCGCCGTGGTGGGGGTCGTCGAGGTAGGAGACGATGAGCCGTCCGCCGCTCGCTCTTTGGTAGCACTGGAAGCGGCTCTGGCGAGTCGCGGCGCGATGCCGGTTCGCCTCCACGTTTCCGACGTGGATGTCACCTCTTGGAGTATCGGGGCCGAGCCCGACAAACTGACATTCTCCTACTTTCTCCGTGGTCGCCACCTGGTCGTGGGAGTCGATTTGAATTCCATCTTGTCGCTCGCCGCGCAGGCTCGGCCAGATGGCCGCGACACTTTGGCTGGGAACCCGGTCTATCACTACGTCATGGAACAGACGCGGGCGTCGAGTGGTCAGCCAGCTGTGCAGTGGTTCGTCGATCCTATTGGGGGTTTGAAGGCGGCAATT
>DASRXU010000101.1:0-14090 GCA_035687365.1 Planctomycetaceae bacterium
CAAGCTTCGCGAGCTGATGGACGTCGACAGTGCCGAAACGCGCTACGGAGCTTTCCGCGCTCTGACCACTCTCGACAAAAACGAGCCATTCGTTCGGGGCGAAATGCTGGGCAAACAATTTCGACTGCATCCGCTCAAGAGCGACGGACCGCCCATGGTGCACATCACCAACTGGAAGAAGGCCGAGGTTGTGCTGTTTGGCGCCGATCAGGAAATCAAAACTCCCATCTTCGCCCGCGCGGGTAACAACATCATCGTTTCGGCAACACCAGGGTCAGACAAGGTTACCGTCTGCAAATTCGAAGTCGGCCACGAAGATCAGCGCAAGACCGTCTCGACCCGCGTGAGAGACGTGATCCGCGCCATGACCGATTTCGGGGCGACATTCCCCGACGTGAATCAATTCCTCGTGGAAGCCGATCATCAGCAAAACCTCGCCGGCCGCCTCGAGATCGATGCGCTGCCTCGCGCGGGCCGCAGCTACGAGCCGCCCGACCAAGGAATCGCAGGCAAGTCGAAACACAAGAATCCCATTGGCAATGCCGACGACGGCCCCAACATGTTTGCCTTCGGTCAGGACAAAAAAGCCAAGAAGAAGGCCGAAGACGAAGAAGAGTCGAGCAAGGATGAGGCTTCGCAAGCGGATGCTGTCTCCAAAAAGTCGAAGTCGGCTGATGCTGACGACGACAAGCCGGCGTCTGGCACTGCATCCAAGTCCTCGGCCTCGACCGCCGCATCGGGCGATGCGAGTCAGTCAATCAAACAGGCCTCGCAAACCGATGCGTCCGGCTCGAAGAATGCCGTCAAAACGGCCAACCACGAAACGGATGACGACGCAACTCCGACCAACAGTCCGCCGCCACCCAGTCGCTGGAGCTTTTGGCGGCTGTTCAAGTTTGGCGGCGGCGACGTCTCAGGCAATCAGGAGCCATGATTGAGCCGCAGCTGCGGTCTGCCGCGGAGATCGAACACTTCGGCGATCGTTTGGGAAACCGAATCGGCGACCCGAACCGATCGCCGTTTCGCGCCGCGCTTGGGGCAGGATGATGGTCGCCGATGCTGAAGTCTCTGGAAATCTTCGGCTTCAAAAGCTTTGCGGACCGCATCCGGTTTGACTTTGCGCCCGGAACTACGGGCGTCGTCGGCCCCAACGGCAGCGGTAAGAGCAACGTCGTCGACTCCATCAAGTGGATCCTCGGCGATCAAAGCGCGAAGAGCCTCCGCGGCAAGGAGATGACCGACGTCATCTTCAACGGCGCGTCGGGCCGCAAGCCGAGCGCATTCGCCGAAGCCACCCTCACGTTCGATAATTCGACCGGCTTTCTGCCCGTCGAGACGGCCGAAGTGCAGATCGGTCGCCGCATCTCGCGCACCGGCGAGGGCGAGTATCTGATCAACCGGGCGCCCGCCCGTCTCAAAGATATCCGCGACCTGTTCCTGGGAACGGGAGCCGGCTCGGCGACTTATTGCATCATCGAGCAAGGACGCGTCGAACAGATCCTGCAGGCGAACGCATCGGCCCGTCGGCTGGTCTTCGAGGAAGCCGCCGGCATCAGTCGCTATAAGAATCGAAAGATCGACGCCGAGCGAAAGCTGGAGCGCGTCGATCAGAACGTGGCACGGCTCACTGACATCGTCGACGAGGTCGAGGCCCAACTCAACGCAATTCGCAGCCAGGCCGTCAAGGCGGCCAAGTACCGCAAAATCTCCGAGCAACTGCGCGAGCTGTGGCTGGGCCTGGCGGCTGATCAGTATCGAGAACAATCCGCGCAGTTGACGGAAGTCGAAGCCCAACTCGCGGCACAAAACACAAACGGCGCGGAATGGGACAACCGCATTGCCGAGATCCAATCCGCACTCGCTCGCGTCGAAAGTGAGATCGCCCGTCTCGACGAAAGCCTGCGCGAGGCGGAAGGCGGACGGGCCGATTTGCGTGAAGAGTCGGCACGGCACGAAGCGACCGTCCGCCATCAGACGTCTCGCATTCGCGAACTCGAAACCGACCTGGTCCGGCTGCGTCGGCAACGCACCTCGATCGAATCGCGCGGGCGAGATACCGAAGAGGGTCTCGAGAACTCGCGACAGCAAGCAGCCCGCATGGACGAAGAGCTGGCCGCGCGCGGCGCCGTGCTCGCGGAACGAGCTCGCGAAGCGGCCGACCTCGCCGCCGACGTCGCCGCACGTCGTAAAACGCTCGAAGCCGAGCGGCAAAACCTGCTCGATAAGCATCGCGAACTCAACGACGCCGCGCATCGCCAATCGGTCCTCAACACGCAGGCCGACGAATTGCGGGTGGCGCTCGCCGCCAATCGACAGCAACAGATCGCGCTGCAGCGTCGCATCGAGCAGTGTGACGCGGAAGGGGCTCGCCATGTCGAACAGGTGACCCAAGCAGCCGCCGTCGTCACACAGGAGCGCGAAGCCCTGGAGCGCCTCGAACGTGAACGACTGGCTTTGGCCGGCGTTCAAGAACAATTCCACAAGACCCTGGCCGATCGACGTGAGCAACGCAGTGCCTGGCGGGCGCGAAAAAGTGTGCTCGAGGATCTCGAAAATCGCCAAGACGGGCTGGGGCTCGGCGTGCGGGAGATTCTCAGCAGGGCCGCGAGCGCGAAGTCCTCGCCCTGGAATCAGGTGTTGGGTAGCGTGGCGGACCTGTTTGAGGTTGACCTCGAATGGGCACCGCTGATCGAGATTGCGCTCGGTCGCCGATCGGTGGCCGTCGTCGTGGAAGATCTCGGGCCGTTCCTTGATTATCTCAGCCGCGCCTCGGTGCCGTTGGCCGGACGTGTCGGCTTTATTCCCAAGCGACGGCCGGCGGGCTCCGACTCGTCGCTGGCCGAGCACCCCGCTCGAAATGCCGCGGGCCGCTCGGTCCATCGTTTTCTCGACGGTCTTGCCGACGAGCCGGCGATGCATCTCGATTTGAAATCGCATGCCGGCGTCGAGTGCCGGGCCGACTCGCTGGTCCGCTCGTCGCCGAAAGCGCCAGATCTGCCCGAACAACTGCTCGCCGACGCCTGGATCGTCGATTCGGTGGACACGGCCTTCTCGCTGGCCGCTGGTCCTGGCCGCGGTTGCCGCTTCGTGACGCTGCAGGGCGAACTCGTCGAATCGGATGGCACGCTGACCGTCGGCGCTCTCGGGGGCGAAACGACTCTCGTCTCGCAAAAAAGCGAACTCCGCCGTCTGCGACAGGACCTCGTCCGCATCGATCGTCAAATTCAAGAGGACGAACTGCACTGCGAGTCGATCCTGACTTCTCTCGGAGCGGCCGACAGTGAACTTCAAGCCGGCAAACTGCGCGTGGAACAAGCCGTCGAGCGTCACGCCGCGTGCAAAACAGAATTGGCCGAACGGCAGCGCGAGTTGGAGCGACTGGAGTCTCAACGACAGGCCCTCAATGAGGCGTCGCAACAGCAAGAGCGCAAACTGGAACAAACGGTCGACGAGACTCGACGGGCCACCCTCACCTTTGCCGCGCTCGACGGACAAATCCAAACGTCGCGACAACACGTCGGCGAGCTGGAGTCCGAGCTGGCGGCACTCGAATCGCACTCGGCGGTCGTCGCCCGCCGACACAATGCCGAACAACTCGAAATCGCCAAGCACGAGGAACGCCGCGAAGCGCTCCGTCAAGAAGAGGAACGTCTCGAACGCGAGCGGCGTCAATTTCGTCAGCAGTCGGAAGAAGCCGATCGACGCGTGCAGCAAGTGCTCGGCGACCGTCGGCGGATTTCCCTCCACATTCTGAATACCAATGCGGCCCTGGCCGAGAGCTGCGTGAAAGTGCAGGACTTCGGCGCCGAAGCCACACGCCTCAGCAAAGAAAAGGACGCCCTGCGGAAGGAACGAGCCGGTCTGATGAAGGAAGAGGCCGGCCTCAGCGAGGAGCGTCGCCGCGCCAGCGATCGGCTGCATCAGTGGGAGCTCCAAGCTCGCGAACTCAACCGCGAGCGCGAGTCGCTAGCCGCGCGCATCGACGAAGAATATCAAGTGCGACTTGCAGAGATCGTCGAGTCGGGCGTTTCCGCACTGGCGGCCCATCTCGCGAAGCAGCAAGCGGAAGCCACCGCCGCCGAGCACTCATCCGAATCGCCGTCGGACGAAAACATCCAGAACTCGACAGACGCAAACACCCAACCGAACCCCCAGCCGTCGGCCGAGTCTTCCGGTCCGCCGTCACAGGAAGTGCGAGAAGAGATCGAAGCTCAAGTCAATCGGCTGCGTCGTCAGTTGAAGTTGATGGGTAGTGTGAATACCGAAAGCCTGCATGACCTCGATGAGATGGAGAGCCGCTTCACCCACCTCAGCGAGCAGTTGGCCGACCTGGTCGAGGCCAAGAAGACGCTCGAAGAGATTCTCCGCCGCATCAACGTGGAAAGCACGCGGTTGTTTGCCGAGTCGTTCCAGTCCATCCGCGCTCACTTTCAGGAGTTGTTCCGCAAGTTCTTCGGCGGCGGCGAAGGCGACGTCGTGCTCGAGGATCCCAACGACATTCTGGAGTGCGGCATAGAAATCGTCGCGCGGCCCCCCGGCAAAGAGTTGCGCAGCCTGTCCCTCTTGAGCGGCGGCGAAAAAACACTGACCGCGGTCGCCCTGCTCTTGGCCATCTTCAAGAGCCGCCCGAGCCCCTTCTGCATTCTCGACGAAGTCGACGCGGCCTTGGACGAAGCCAACGTCGAGCGGTTCGCCGCCGTGCTGCGCGAGTTCAAGCAAACCACGCAATTCATTATGATCACACACAGCAAACGCTCGATGGCGGCCGCCGACCTCTTGTACGGCGTAACCATGGAAGAATCGGGCGTCTCCAAGCGCCTTTCGGTCCGCTTCGAAGACGTCGACGAAAACGGGGCTATCCGCAACGCGGGCGCGGAGTCACCGCAACGCCCCAGCGGCAAGCGCGGTCGGGACGCGGCGTAGTGGTCCGAAAAGAGTTGAACAGGAGGCAACGGAGGAAACAGAGGGAGACCAACAAGGGCCCTACTTCCAGTCGGTATGACATTTCTCCGGTTACGTCTGTTGTCTCCTGTTCAAAATCTTCTCTTGGGCCAGAATCGATCCCGTCCCGCGGTCGGTCCCGTGTTCAAACAAGTGGACCGGACCTGACGTTTCTCGGCCCTAAGTCATTGCTCTCCAATGACTACGGCCGGACCACTGCGGAATTGTGAAGGTGGACCGGACCTTGGGACCTGGACCGCAGTTTGAATCCCGTCCCGCCCGCATTCGAGTCCCGTCCCAGTCCCAAACCAACTCAAACGAAAGTGTCCGGACCTGAGTCCGGACCTGATCCGCTCTGCCTCGTTTAGTGAATGTGTCCCGTCCCGGTCGCGTCAACTTGCCTGTTCTCCCGCTCTTAACTAGCGGGTCACCATTTCACTGGGTCAGATCCTTAGTGAAACAAGGTGACCCGACCCGGTGATCCAATTCTGATCAGTTCGCGTTCCCCACTCTTCTGCAAGGTTAGTCAAGCGGCGCGGAGGTGCAGTCGTCCCCTGTCCCGGCGCGTCGGACCATACTTTTGGTCCGCGGTCAAGCTGGCCCCACCGTTGGCCTCTTCCAGCCGACTCATCGGCGCACTCCGAACCCTCCCGTGCGCGCGGTAACACTTAATGCTACCACTGACACAGCGGTGAGAAGAGCTCACGTTTCTACGCGCGTAGAAACAACTTGAAAGACCCGCGGAGCTGTTCTTTGACCGGCAGGTGCCCTCGGGTTCGACGCGCTTCGGTGGATGTGATTAAGGCGCAGCTGCCACGGGTTTGTGGTCGAATCCGAGCAAGGACTCAAACTGACGCCCACCTGCTTATGGCTGGAGCACGACCTTAATACAGCCATCCTTTTTGTCGCGGAAGGTTTTGTACGCGGCCGGTGCATCGTCGAGCTTCAGTCGATGCGTAATCACGAACGAGGGATCGATCTCACCCGACTCGACCTTCTGCAGCAGCGGCTTCATGTAACGCTGCATATGGGTCTGGCCGGTTTTCATCGTGAGACCCTTGTTCATAAAGGCTCCGAAGGGCAGCTTGTCGGGGAAGCCCACGTAAGCGCCCGGGACGGAGATCGTGCCTCCCTTTCGGCAGCACATAATGGCCTCGCGCAAGACGTGCGCGCGATCGGTCGTCAGCATCACGGCAGACTTGACCTTGTCGAGGACAGCATCCGTCGCGCCCGTGGCGTGCGCTTCGCATCCGACGGCGTCGATGCAGCGGTCTGGACCACGGCCCTTCGTCATCTCCTGGAGTCGATCGTAGACATTCTCCTTGTCGAAGTTGATCGTCTCGGCCTTGCCGTGCTTGCGGGCCATCTCCAATCGTTCCGGGACCCGATCGATAGCGATCACTCGATGAGCCTTGAACATCCACGCGCTTTGAATCGCGAATTGAGCGACCGGTCCACAGCCCCACACGGCAACGGTGTCTCCCGGCTCGATGTCGCCGTTTTCGGCGGCCATGTACCCCGTCGGAAAAATGTCCGACAGGAAGAGAACCTTTTCGTCGGGGAGACCGGACTCAATCTTGAGCGGCCCGACGTCGGCGAAGGGAACGCGGAGGTACTCCGCTTGTCCGCCAGCGAACCCACCCAGCATGTGGGAGAAGCCGAACAGTCCGGCCGGCGAATGCCCCATCGCCTTTCGCGCGATTTCCGCGTTCGGATTCGAATTGTCGCAGCAAGAAAAGAGGGTCTTTTTGCAGAAGAAACACTCGCCGCAGGAAATTGTGAAGGGCACGACGACCCGATCGCCCTTCTTCAGGTTCTTGATCGCGCTGCCGACCTCGACGACCTCACCCATTGGCTCGTGGCCGAGCACATCGCCTTTTTCCATCGTGGGCATGAAGCCGTCGAAGAGATGCAGATCGGAGCCGCAAATGCCGCTGGCCGTGATCTTCACGATGGCGTCCCGCGGACTCTCAATCTTCGGATCTGGAACTTTATCTACGCGGACGTCACCGGTGCCATGCCAGCAGAGCGCCTTCATCGAAACTCACTCCTTTGCGAGGAAATTGGTGCGACGCTCTTACCGCACATCGCATACCGCCGGAGTGTGGCGCCGGCAAACACATGACTCTACGCGGCCCGGCCACTGGGCTCACCTCTGAAGGCGCAGTCATTAGGTCGCCGTCGCATTCGCACGACTGGACAAAGCGTGATTGCCAGCGCTTCGATCAGGATGGACTATTGCGGTGCGGACATAACCGCACCACCCCGCGTCACTCGAACGAAGGTCGGCTAATAAGGCCTAGGTTTCTGGCAGCGCAACGAACAGGCCCTTCACTCCTCGCGGAAATAAAGGGCCGGTTGCCATTTGGCCGAGGGACGTTACTTCCCCTGATCCTTAATTTTCTGACCGGTTTCCTTGACCTTCTCACCGGCCGCCGTTGCGGCCTCCTTGGTTTTGTCCACTGCCTTGCCCGCCATATCCTTGGCCTTATCGGCGGTGGAATCAATCTTGTCTTTGATTTTGTCTTTCATGTCACCCATCGGATTCTCCTTCACAAATTGATTGCTTCGCCTTGTGCATTTGCAGGCGACAACCGCCTGCCGTTCGTCTCAACTTCAAACGAGGCTTCGCTTGAAATCGCTGTCATTCCCCTTCTGTCCCGGCGGCCGCGACGAGCACTTCTTCCTCGGCAATCTGGGTCAGTTTCTTGTCGGCGGCGCCCTCTTCGTCCAGGGTCTGCTGGAGCAGGTCGACGATTTTCTTATGGCCGAGGCTCTCAGCCATCGCCCGCGTGGCGCCATACGCGGCCATTTCGTAATGCTCCACGCGTTGGGCAGCGCCGATGAGGGCGGCATCGATGAGGGAGGGCTCGCCCTTCTCTTCCAGGACTTCCTTCCCTTCCTCGATCAGACCTTCCATTGCCTTGCACTTCTTCCCGGAGAGCTTCAGATCGAGCATTTTTCCGATCGTTTCGAGCCGCTTGACGTGTCCCTCTGTTTCTTTGAGATGGCTCGTGAAGGCTTTCTTTAAAGCCTCACTGGAAGCCTTTTTTGCCATTTTGGGCAAGGCCGTCACGAGCTGATTTTCGGCGCTGAAAAGATCCTTGAGTTCGTCCCCCATCAACTGCGTCAACGACTTCATTTCGGGCATGTCGAGCTCCTTAGGTTTTGTGTGCGGTGTCTATTCACTTCACTTGCTGTGAGCAGCCGTGAAATTCTCTTTGGGTATCGATGAACATCGCGGCGACATCCAAGAACCCGCTCCGTTCTCGAGCGTGGCGATAGCGAGCGACCGCACAAGGTGTGCCGAGACCTTCAAAACCCCCGATAGCGCGTAGCGACACCGATTGATCCGGTCAGAACTGATCCCTTGGAGCGGCTCGCTGAACGGTCCACGAATCGATCAACTGTGACCGCCGACAGATCCGAGTCATTCCCAGAGGGCCGGTACAGTTGTTGCGTTGCAGAGGAGCGTTCGGTGATTTCTCTCTCAATTCGGTGGCGGGTCTTTACGAAACGATGCCGCCGCCGACTTTCTCAGAAAGAAAATGCAATGCCAACTACTATGTCTGCAACAGTCGTCGGCGTGTTCAAAGAACGCCTGGAAGCAGATCGAGCAATTGATGACCTGCGCGCAGCAGGATTCCCAAACGACCAGATCGGCGTGCTAGCGCACGATGCAAAGGGGAAAACGGTCGACAAGAACAGCGCGGAGAAGGAAACCCACATGAGCGATGGCGCCGTCACGGGCGCCGTGGCCGGAGCCGGCGTGGGTGGCTTGATTGGATTAGGCGTGCTTGCCGGAGTCATCCCAGTCATCGGACCAGCGATTGCGGCAGGCACGCTGGCCACAATTCTGACCAATGCTGCGGGGGGCGCGGCCGTTGCCGGGCTGAGCGGCGCCTTAATTGGCTGGGGCGTTCCCGAGGAACACGCCAAGTACTACGACGGCGAGCTGAGGGCCGGCCGAATTGTTGTGACGGTTCATGCCGGGGACCGCAAACAAGCGGCCCTCACCATTCTTCGCAGCCACGGAGGCTACGGTCACGAGTCCGAAGTGATGGCAGGATCCCGCACGATGTAGGAACGGCCATTCGCCCATGAATAGCCTGATCGCGCAGCCGGCTTTCAGAAATCTTTAAATCACTACTCCCATCGGCCACGCTCCCTGACGAGGTAGCGTGGCCTTTGGCATCTTGCTGGGCCGGTACGACGACTTTCTGGCCCTTCGTTCGCCACTTCAAGCCCAACCTAGATGCGCCCCGAAACTCTCCTCCGCGCGCCGAAACACTCCCTGCTACCACTGGCACCGTCACGAAAAGAGCCCGCGTTTCTACGCGCGTAGAAACAACTTGTAAAGACAACCGAAGCCCATCCTCGAGGTCACGTGTCTCCGGTCCGACACACCGAAATCTGGCGCATTTGGCTAACGCCAACCGTTTTCCGGGTCGCCATCAAATCACCGTTTTTCCGGAGGTGCGACACATCGCGCGGTGGTGATTGTCACCGACCCCTCCGCCTTGCTGGGAATTCCTTAGCGCCCGGTAGAGACCTCTGGGGAACAGAGCGCACCGCAAGCTTCGGCCGAAGATGCGTGGGCCATGCGGAAGGCCTCTCGCGCCGTGGCCGCGGCGACCCCGGCGTTGACTGAGGACACGATATCAACCAGGGCATTCAGCAGGTTGTCATCAATGCCGGCTGCCCGTGCTTTCTCGATGCGGCCCCGCGTGCAGACCTGACAGCCCCGCGTCATGGTCACAGCGAGACCGATCAGATGTTTCTCCCGATCGGTGAGCAGCGAGGTCTTGTGCGTCCGCGCCAGATATTCCAACACGAGTGCGCCATCGTACGCCATTTTGGACACCTGTAGAATTAGGAATCAATCTCGACGCAACTTGCTCCCAGTCAGCCTCGTCAGCAACACTTTGCGGTGTCCCGTCGGAGTCTTAGGCCGTACGGTGTTCCATGATCTCGCGCACTTCTTTGGTTGGATCATCTTCCACGCGGCAAGGGATGTCGAAAATCATGGTCGCACGCTTGTCAGTGGTATAAGCGGGCCAGGCGGGCAATCCAGCGTGGTTCGGATTGCCGTTGCGGGCTAGGGCTGTCCAGGCGCCCGCTGTCGCCGCCTCGAGTTCGTGCAGCGGCGGGCTGATCGGGCCGACCATGCTTTCACAAAGATCAATATGGTTGAAGGCAAACGGAATCTCCATTGTGTGCGGCGCGCGCAGGCCCATGACCGGCGTCTCCCACGCAAACACGTAGAGATAAGTAGGGCCTTTACCAAGCGCCGCGCGGCGTTCCGCCAGGCGAATGGAACTCATCGCCTGGATATCCGTCCCGATGAAGGTGGACAAATCGTAAGGGCTCGCCTTCGGGTACTTTCGGCGATAGCTGGCAATCACGTCGGGCGCCGCATCGCCGAGCCCACGCTGGACGCTTTTCAAGAGGCCCGCCTCGTCGAGCTTGCCGAACGTCGGCAAGTCGATGTCGTAAATCGTCCGCTCCGTGCGTGTGTAGCCGACAATCACTGGAATGTCCTCGGAGATTGCCGGCGCCGCGGGTTCAAAGGGTTGCGTGGGAAGAGTTTTCCCGTCAACCACCGGCCGCGTCCCCAATCCGCGACGGCCGCTTACCGGATCCGGGCGGACCGCGGAGGCATCGGCGGCCGCAATAAGCTGATCGAGCGGCACTCTTTGCAGGTCGCGGGCCTGCGCGGATGTCAGGCCGAGTTTTTTCAGCACGCGGCGAGTGAAGTCGTTGGCATCTTCCGGAGTGCCGACGCGTAGGACGGCACCGCTTTCAATCGCCGCACGATGGAAGAGCCCCTTGGCGGCGGGCATCGCCAGCAAAGTCGAAACCTTGGCGCCACCCCCGGACTGCCCAAAGATCGTCACGTTGCGCGGGTCGCCACCGAATTGGCCGATATTATCGCGGACCCACTGCAGAGCGGCGATCAGATCCAGCTGCCCGGCATTCCCCGACCCCGCGAATTCCGCCCCCGCCAGGTCATCGAGATACAGATACCCCAGCGCGTTGAGCCGATGATTCACGCACACGACGACGACGTCCTGGTGCCGGGCTAGGCCGCCTCCTTCGTAGCCCGGCGCGCTTCCGCTCCCCTGTTCGAATCCACCTCCGTGCATCCAGACCATGACGGGCCGCTTCGCGCCATCGTTGAGCCCTTTGGTAAACACGTCGAGGCAGAGGCAATCCTCGCTGGGCCCCAACTTCGAGGCCGGACGCAAGACGCTGAAGAACTCGAGTTGCTTGGCGCCGCGCGGTCTGCGCGATTGCGGAGCGAAATGCCCATATTCGAATGCGTCCCGCACGCCCGCCCAAGGCTCCTCTTGCACTGGCGGCAGGAAACGCCGTGCGCCACCGGTCGGCGCGCCGTAGGGAATCCCCTTGAAAACGTGGACGCCCTGTACGGTCTTGCCCCGCAGCTTGCCTGATCGAGTCGAGACGGGCGGCGTAACGGCCGCGGAAGAATCCTCAGCATCGACGCGCCGCACCGTAGCGGGCGCCAGCGCCCCGAGTGTCGCTGCGCCCGCAAGCTGGGCCGCGGTCGCGAGAAACAGCCGACGATCCATTTCACATCGACACCGGTTGCGCATCTGCATTGCGGACATCCCGCACTCCTTCACAAAAGTGACGGCGACGCATTCGAGAGAGACGTGACTACTTGCCAAAGTTGTCGTTTGTGTCGGCTCGGCAACTAGTATGCCGCAATGGATATCCAAACGGAAAGCATTTTTGAGTCGGTCGCCCCCCGTGCCCGGCAAAACGAGCGAGAGGGCTCGTCTAGAGACCCCGGAGCCCTTGCCCCTCTTACAAATGATGCGCCGGGTGCCATGCCCACGGCCTCGCGTGGGCATGTTCAGTGCTGCCGAATACGAAGGTCTCGGCAAAAGGGCGTTCCGTTTCGACCAATCTTCTCTCCCCAACGCGCCTCAAGTCTGAAGACATGACCACGCAGAGCCAGAAGTGCCCGCGTTTCTACGCGCGTAGAAACAACTTGAAAGACACACAGAGTCGTTCTTTGACGTGGAGGGTGTCTTTCCTGTTCCGCCCTCATTTAACTAGAAGCCAGATTCCGCCAAAGGTTCGCCAAACTGTCCGTGCCAACAAAAAGCGTGGTGAAAGGAGTGGAGTCGATAAGCAGGAGCACGCAATTGAACTCCTTATTCCTGTCGGCTGTGAAGGGATGCGGGCGCTCGGGATCGATGAGTTGCCGCGCTAAGAGATGGACCGACTTCGAGTCCTGGGCCTCTCTTGATGAGAGATTGCTGGACTACGTTCGCGTCTCTTCGACGCTTGCGATCGCGTGATCTGTCTGTTTCCCGACCCCGGCCCACGTCGCGATCCGGGCGACAGGACCGCGCGAGACAACATACGGCAGTAGGGCCAGGACCGCCGCCGTGATCAGCAATTCCAAGGGGAAGATTCCGGCATGGACGATGAGTTGGTAGATCGCGTCCAAGATCGCTGCGACGATGAAGACCTTCCCGACATCCGTCCAGACCTGTCGTGATCGCTCGCGGAGCGAAGCCGGATTCGAGAGCGCGGCCCACAGAAAGGGCGGCTCGTGCTGTCGAGCGTCCCTGAGGCCGGCGCGAACGGCAAAGAGAATCGCTACGGCCGGCTGAACCAAGAAACGAAAACTCATCGGCCCGCCCCAGCGGCCTACGAGATTTTCCCAACCACGTGCAAATGCCTCGTCCAGCATGAACCATTTCCCGTCTGCAACAGACTGGCAATTGGGCGAAGCGATCGGAAAGCGTGGCGACTTAGAAGGTTGGCCGAGTCCACGAGCTGAGAAGCGACGAGGTGTTGCGCTCAGGACAACTGCAAGAGTTGCGCGCAAGTCTAATCAGTTGCGGGTCTACGCGACACTTCGACTGCCGAGAACGAATCATTGGGCTCCCCGTTCCGCCCAATCGGCTATGCCGAGAATCGGCTTCGGGAACAGTGTTTCCAGCCAAATAGGCACAACGCTGCTTGACCAGCCGCGATCCAGGCGAAAACCAAGTAGCTCCCAATGGTCGTGAACAAAATGTAATTGCTGATTCTGGCCCTCAACTGCTGCGCGTCAGCCTGCATCTGGGATAGGCGATTTGCCGATTCTTCGAGACGGGTGTCAATCGTGCCTGCCGCCAATTCCGTGTTACCGAGCAACTCAAAGACGCGAGAAAGGCGACTGTCTTCCGATTCGCCCGCCGGGTTGACTATGAACTCGCCGACGCCAGTGATCAAGCTTTCGATCTCTTGCAACTTTCCCTGTGTTGAAGCCAGTTTTTCGAGCACCTTCTCGGGGGAGATCGAGTCCGCCGGAACACCGATCAGGAAGAGCCAGTCGAGGGCTTGGCGAATGACGCCAATCGAGTCCATCGATTTCTGCAGCAATTCGTCCGCCGTGTGAAGCCGGCCAATGATTTTCTCTATCCGGCTTTTGATTTCGACCGCCGCCGCCAGCCGTTCATTGGCCTTGCTTGCGCGCCAGTCTCGGAGTTTCGGACCGATCTCGTTGGTTCCGATCTTCGACTCTCTTACTCGCTCTTGCACCGCGCGGACGCGGTCCCGAGCAGAGGCCAGGCCCTTGTCAATCGTCAAGAATGCTCTTTCGTTGGTTCGATCAAGTCGTGTTTTCACCAGCGAAATCGGGTAGGCCCCCGCGATGCAGGCAATGAATCCGAAAGAGCCCGCCGCGAGGGCAAAGATCGGCACAACTCGCCTGAATAGCATGTTGATTTCCGAGTCCAGCAGCCCAGATCCGGGCAACCGCCAAAGCCTACTCTACCGCAGCCACTCTCGCCGCCCTGGGCCGAATTAGCGCCGGCTCGGAGCGCGCACGCAGGCAATTGCCTCGGGTGAACAGCTCGCAGATCTGCAGATCGGCCCCTAGATCTCAAGACCAGCGTTCTAGCCAGGCGACGAACTTGTTACTCCTCCGCGCGGGCACGTACTTCCGAGACCTTCCGGAAGAGCATCAAGCAGCTGGATGTTCAAGTGCGTCCCCGCCGGCCAGTTGTTTCAGGATTTTCGACACGGCGTTGCGGACGGATTCAACCGTGTAGGGGTCGTCGGAGTCAGGCGGAGCGCCCTCTTTCTCGAAGTACGGCCGTTCACCCATCACGCGTCCCCATTCG